>CALLYL010000059.1 GCA_937859535.1 uncultured Myxococcales bacterium | reverse complement strand
AACTCGAGCTGTTCGAAGGTAGTGCACAGCATGGTGTACAGAACCATGGGTATTGAGACCTGCTGAGCAGAGAGCCCGTCGCGGCCAAAATCGGAGAGGACACCGTCAGCGGTTCGATCAGAAAGAGCGCTGTCCTCCAGCTCGGGCATGGCATCCAGAATCGCGGCCATCGAAGCGCGCAAACTCCCGGCAGGTTTCACTTTGTTCCAGACACTGGAGCGGGGGAACGCTTGGTGGATGGGGGGGCGGCGCGAGGTGCGCCGCTGGGTGGCTATTGTGCGGGAATGGCGGGAGCGGGGGCTGCGGGCTTCTTCACCTTGACTCCGCCCGGCTTCTTCGGCCACTGGGTGCGCGGTGCCGGGGTGTACGTCACGCAAGGAGTCCGCTGGTAATGTCCGTCCTTGTCTATGATCAGGAACTCGGTGCGGCGATTGGCTTGCCGACCTTCCGGGCTCTGGTTGGTTGCGACGGGGCAGGTGTCGCCGAAGCCTTCATTGTTCAGTCGGCCGCCCAGAATGCCGTGCGTCACCAAGTAGTTCACCACTGACGCTGCACGATCTTTCGATAGCTGTAGGTTACCGCCCGGGGCATTGAACGGAACCGCATCGGTGTGTCCTTCGATGCGCAGTCGCATCTCTGGGTACTGCTTCAAAATCAGCACCACTTCATCGAGCAGATGGAAGGAGTCGATGTCGATCTTGGCCTTCGCGGTTTCGAAGTGAATCACGTTGCCTTGCAGATCGAGCTTCTTGTCATCGACCTTGATCTTGGATTTGATGAACTTTGCGCTCAGGTGAGGCTCTCCCCGGACGACCAGAGTGCATGGCTCGACCCCCGTACAAGCGCCTTCCCAACCTGCAAATCGGGAGTCCTTGTCCGGCACCGCGATGAGGCGTAGCTCCTGATTGTCTTTGAAGCTCGTCGAGCAGACCTTGCCGCAGGAGATTCCGCTCGGGTCCGAAATGACTTCGCCTTGGCCGTCCCCTTCCTTGACGATGGTCAAGATGCTGCGGTGTTCCTCAACACGCGCAAACTCCACTCCGACTCGCGTGCTCGGAGTCACTGTAAGGATACAGTCCTCTGTGCCACTGCATGGTCCAGACCAGCCAATGAACCGGGCGTCGCCCGTTGCCTGCGCTTTGAGCGCCACCTGCGAACCGAGTTTGAAGTCTGCACTGCAGCGCTGTCCGCAGTCGATGCCGCGTGGGGTGGAAACGACGGAACCGGCCCCGCTACCCGCCTTCTCGATCAAGATGGTTCCCATGGTCGGCGGCTGTACTCGCTGCGGACGCTCGATCGGTAGATAGCCGATGCTCGCGAATACTCGCACTTGCGGTGATCCAACGGCCTCCGTGAAACCCATTCCCGCACCCATGTTGAAGTTGATTCCGCTGCTATGAGTCCAGCGTCCACCAACGAGACCTTCGAGCGGAGAGTAGATCCGCCCGCCAGTGATATTGGTGACGCTGGTGCCGCCGGCGATCTCTCCCATCAACCCGAATTGCTCAGGAAGAGGAACGAACATACCTATGCCGTAGCGGATCTGGCTGCCGACTTCCATCTTGCCAATGGTCTGATTCGAAGTCCGTCCCAGGAATCCGACGTTCACCGCAATCAGGGCTCCACCGGGAGTGCGATAGTCGAGCGCGAAGCGTGGCTCGATTCCGTAGGCATCAGCGCCGCGAAACTGCGTTCCGTCCCCGGTTGCAAAGGTGACCTGGGGAACGAACGCCAGACCAAATCCGCCGTGCTCGTTGTTGATGAGCCGAGCCTTTCCGACCAAACGGAAGTCGCCCAAACCGTAAGCGGACGGAGTGTTCGGTACATCGCTGAGAGGCGTGGCGCGATCAAAACCTTGGTACGCGACAACTGGTAGGTCAAACGCGAACTGTAGCCAACGTGTGACTCCCAAACCGGCCATCAGGTGCAGGTTCACCATGTCCGGAATCGTCGTCGCAATCGTCTGACCGGTCTCGCGGTCGAGTAGTCGCAGCGGTCGGTGCGCATAGTCCAGCATCAGCGCCGCCATTGGCCGGAGACGCTTTCCAGTGCGACTCCCTTCCACCGTGATGATGTTCTCTGGACCGATCGCCGGCTGGAGAGTAGCGGCATTCACAGACAGATCCGCCCGCGCCGCTTGTGGCCACAGTGCGGTCAGAGAAAGGAGCAGTGGCAGTGCCAGCGTGCGGCTACCAAAAGGGCGGCGTCTCCGTCTCGAAAGCCCGATTAGGGTCAGCAGCGCAGCCCCCGTAGCGAACAGGAGTCCGTTGTGCGATCCAGAACTCGGGTTTGCGGTGCTGCAGCCACCAACGTACTCCCAGTTGTGAATGATGGGAGTGCACTTGTGAGTGGCGGTGTCACAGACGTTGTCCGCAGGACAGTCGCTATTGCCTAGGCACTGAACACAACCGCCGTCCAGACAGATCGGAGCGCTCTGCGCGCAGGCCTGGCAGCTCGGTCCGCAATGATCATTCACATTGCACTGCTGGCACAATCCGGAAGGTGGAGTCGGTCCCCAGTCCTTCACACAGTAGTTGCCCTGACCGCAGACGCTGTCGTCCGCACACTCGACGCACTTTTGTACCGCACCTTTGCGCGCCGAATACAGCTCTGTGTTCACAAACAGATTGGGACGCGGCTCGCCAATCAAGCTAAATCCGAGGTCGCGCAGGTTGGTCAGCTTGGTGTTCTCTGGAATCCACTGGTTGGTCTCGGACAGTTCGAGCACTGCCAGACTACCGTTTTGGTAGTAGACCAGCTCGACGGGATACAGACCACTCTTTCCATACTGGATCTGTCGGATACGGCGCGATGCGATCTGCTGGTTCACATCTGGATCGGTGACAAGCTGGTTCCCCAGCGTCATCCGCGTGCCATCATCGGCATACAGTCCGATGGTCCGCCGCAGACCCAAGGCATCGGCCGCGTCGACGTTTATGTAGCCACGTACTCGCACCGCAAAGTTGCGATCGTTCCCAGGAGGTGTTGCGCCCGGATTGTCGCTATACGGAAACAAGATGTCGCTTGGGAAGTCTCCGAGTGCCACTGGATCGTTGTTGCGGAAGTTGATGAGCGAGAACAGCGAGCCCGTGCGACCATCCTCATTCAGTCGCATCGACGTTTGATTCAGCAGTGCATTCGCATCATCCACACCGGAGAACGCGACCTGGCCCAAACGAGGGTCGGCGGCATGAACGACTGTTGCGCACAAGCCATCGCCCACGTCCTTGCGCGGCAATGCCACAGACTCTGTAGCGGGAATCTGAAGCGCCTGCGCCGCAGCAACTTGCGGGATGGCACCCAGAATACCCAGAAGAGGAGTTACGTACCGAAGCAGCATGTTGCGTTCCTTTGGTCGTGAGAAAGAGCCAACGGTGATTGACCACAGAGTGGACGAGACGCCACAAATAGAATACTTACCAACGCCTCTATTCCGTAACCTAAGTGCTCTCATTTGAGAGTGCAAGCGGCTGCGACGCGGACCTTCCGTCCGTCTAACTGGATGTGGGTGTCGCCCCGACAACCGAAGCCAACGTGCGGAATCATGCTCCTAGTTGGTCTTTTGCCTGCCGCCCGTGCCAAGGTGCGGGCGCTTTGGTTTGCAAACACAAGTACCTCGCCCTGTTCGAGCCGCTCTCCAAAGACTACCCCGCCCGGAATCAGCGAGGGCACGAGGAGGGTCGGGGGCTCAACGCTGAAAGCTCTGTATGATGTCTTGATGCTTGATCAAAGCCCGGTCCAAGGTTTGCTTCGTCAACAGCTCGATGCGCGGCTTCGTACGGGTGCACGGCGCACCAAACCAGAGCTGGCGATGGTTGGTGGTGGCGCTGGCGATTCTTGGCGCGCTGACGGTGCTGGCGTTGTATGTGGCTGTTTCGCGGTTGAGCCCGCAGTGAAGCCATCCCAGTGGCGACCACCCAAGTCGGTGTGTCCTGGGTCGCTTACAAACCAAACAGAATCGATAGAGCGCCAGCGTGAGCGCCAGCGGTTCCTGCGATTCCGTAGTTTGAGACCACCAGATCTTGACGCATATCTTGGTTGAAGTCAGCGACCAGCAGACTCGCCTCACTGGTGGATGGCAAGGGCTCTGCAGTGGGGGCCGACGCGCCAAACATCCCTTGGTTGAGGTTAAATAGGAGTCGGACCATTGCCGACTGTGTTCCTGTTCGCGAGTTGGAGATCACCAGATCCGGACTCCCATCGCTCAGAAGATCCACCGTGGCAATTCCGAGCGGCGTCACGCCGGTCATGATGGTTTGTTGGGACCAGGTCACGTTGCGACGCAAGAAGACGTTGACGCTGACGCCGGCCCCTCCCTTGTTATCAAGATACGCGGCAGCCGCCAAATCGGTGTGCCCATCGACATCGTAGTCACCGGTGGTGAGCCGTCCGGGGCGCCCGGAAAGAGGAATTTGCGTTGGCGTGACCTGGTCGAAGCGGCCGTTTCCCGGGTTTTGGAACACCTCAATGACCCCGCCTCCAGCACTGGTGTATTCCGCAATCGCCAGATCGACCAAGGTACTTGTCACCGGCTGGAGCGAACCGGTTACGAGGGCGACCGCTGGTCCACTGAGCGTCTTGGTCACTCCCACGTTGAAGGAATTGAAGGTCAGCGTTTTGCCATCGTAGAGCTTGAGCTGCGACTGAAGTCCGGTCAAACGCGCTGGAGAAAAGGGAGTTGTCGCAGAGTTGGTAATCACCGCAACATCTGACAATCCGTCGCCATTGAAGTCACCCGCAACCAACGAGGACTGCTGACCATTGTTTTCGCTGCCATCTCGGGAGGTAAGCTGCTGACTGAAGGTGCGCACCTTGAGCTGCTGGATGATCACCAAGTTGCAGTTGGAGTAGGTCGTTGTTGGACTCTTCATCGGAGTGTGGCAGGTGGTGACCGCAAGATCGTGCAGACTCCCAGCACGCAGACGGACCGCCGCGACTTCACGAGAGACCGCACCGAGCTGAATGGTCTGGGGTGCTAGGAACTGACCTCCTCCCTTGTTGAAGTAGACCAGGATGACGCCACTGTCGACTCCTGGACCATTGGCTGTGACCGCCAGATCAGTGTGTCCATCTCCGTCGAGATCATCGGCTACTGCCGGTCCGAGCAGATAGAATGGATCGCTCGCACTACGGGGATACATCACAGGCTGGGTATCATCGAAGACCGGGATCGAGACCGTGAAGTCAGCCATTCCCGAGGTGCCATCGGGCTGCAAACTGACGATGTGAAGGGCATGATCGACCGGCGGAATCAACCGAGGCAGATCGACCTGAAACTCTCGCGGGTCCGCAGACACATAGCCGGTGGCTGCGGTTGTGGTGTTATCAAGGATCACCTGGGCCACCGGAGTAAATCCAAAGCCAGTTACAATCAGAACGTTGCCACCAGTTACTGGATTGCGGGCAGTGGTTGCGTCCATCAAGACCGGCATGGCATCGGGACAGGAGCCTGCCGTGACATCGCTCATCGGTGGATCCAGGTTGACGCCGAGTTCCTTTTCCGTGGTAGCCAGGTCCGGAATCTCCAGCACGGCGCTCGATAGCAAGCAACCGCTTTGGAATGCCCCTAACGTCACCTGGGCCTTCCCCATCATCTGTCCCTTGAGATTCAAACCGATGGAGTACGTACTGTGTCCAGCCGAGAAGGCAAAACGTGGAATGTCCACGGACTGCTTTGCATCAAGCCGAACCACAGCTCGAAGCTCCGTTGCTATCGACGGAATGTTTCCA
>CALLYL010000058.1 GCA_937859535.1 uncultured Myxococcales bacterium | reverse complement strand
TAATCCTCTATCGGTAAGCTTGCGTAGGCGAGAGCCCGCGAACGCAGCGCCGCCCAGCCCCGGTCGCACAGAATGTCGATGTTTTTGGCGACATCCTCATTGTTCGGACCAAGCGCCCGCTGTCGCTCACTCCAGGCCGCCTGCGCAGCGAGCCGCTGCCTCTCCATCTTCTGAGCCGACTTCTTGACCGTACTCGGCATGTCCTTCGGACAGACCGAGTAGAGCGACTCAGCCAGGGTGATGCCGCCGAGCAAGGTGAAGTTAGGGGTACGGGTATACAGGAAGGGATCGAAGTTGATGTTTGCCATGCGCAGACCCCAAAGCACTTGGTATGCCAGGAATCTGCGGCACGATGGAGTACGCCCCGAACACTCCTTGTTCCGTCGGGAAATGGAGCAGCCCAACCCAGAGACCCAACCGCTGACAGGGCCAGTACCTCATCCGAATACCGGACGACGTCCGACGTACCGGACACGACCCCCAGCTAGCGGGGGTAACAACCCCCCCCAAACTCCTCGTGACCCAGTTTGAGCCTGGTCCCGACCACCCACAAACTCCTCGTGACCCAGTTTGGGCCTGGTCTTGACCACCCACAAACTCCTCATGACCCAGTTTGGGCCTGGTCCCGACCACCCACAAACTCCTCGTGACCCAGTTTGAGCCTGGTCCTGACCACCCACAAACTCCTCATGACCCAGTTTGAGCCTGGTCTTGACCACCCACAAACTCCTCATGACCCAGTTTGGGCCTGGTCTTGACCACCCACAAACTCCTCGTGATCCGGTTGTGGGGGGCGGCAGACCGGGGTGGAACGACGTTCGGCTCAACCAGGAACCAAGATCGTCGGCTGGTGACCGCTCTGGGCTTGGTACTGGCCGGCGATGCGAAGGGCCGCAGCCCGCGCTTGGCCGGACCGAGCGAGCATCACCACCGAGCCACCAAAGCCGCCGCCGGTCAGCCGAGCCCCCAGAATCGCGGGGTCTTGCTCGCCGATCCGGACGAGCAGGTCCACCGCAGGCACCGAGACCTCGTAGTCGTCACGCATCGAGGCATGAGAGGCCCGAAACAGCGACCCAAGCAGCTCGCCATCAGCAGCTTGCAGGGCCGCCACCGCTGCTTGCACGCGAGCATTCTCCATGACGACATGGCGGACCCGCCGACCCAGTGGTTCGGGCAGCGACATGATCTGGGACAAATCCGCAGGCCCCAGGTCGCGGAGCGACTTCACCGCAAGCTGTACCGCCGCCTGCTCACACTCGCGCCGCCTGGTTCGGTAGTCGCCTGCGGCATGGCTGTGAACCACTCCTGAGTGAATCACCACCAGCTCCAGCGAGGGCGGCAGCGGTACCGTCTGCATCGCCAGAGATCGGGTATCAAGCAGCAGCGCAGCCCCCGGCCCGCACAGGGCGCAGGCGAGCTGGTCCATGATGCCAACCGGAGCACCGACCAGTTCCACCTCAGCACGACGGGCCAGGCGCGCCAACTCCACCTCCGATAGCGGCAGTGCGAGCGCAATCCGTAGTCCCCGCAGCAGGCTGACCAGGAGCGCCGCACTCGACGACAAGCCACTGCCCACCGGAACCTGGGAAGAGACACGCAGTTTGAAGCCCCGGAGGCGTTCACCCAGGCCCTCCTGTCGAAGCACCCAGGTCACGCCGCGCACATAGTCTAGCCAGTCACCCTGCCGGACTTCCTCTCCCAATCGATATGACTGCACCTGATCGTCTCGGCACAGCTCATCGCTATAGGCCGATACCAGGCCATCTTGAGCCAAGCACAACTCCACCGAGGTCCGCTGCGGGATGGCGGTCGGTAGAACCAGTCCGTCGTTATAGTCGGTGTGTTCTCCGATCAGATTGACGCGGCCCGGTGCCGATGCCCGGGTGGTCGCTGGCTCGCCAAACACTTTGGCGAACACGGAAGCAGGCCGAGGTAGATGCTCGCTCATCGCGGCTCACCTTTGTCGCTGGCCACCAGGGCACTGCTGACAATCAGTGCCTGCGCCGGACCATAGGTCAGCCACACCAAGTCCCCACGAATCGAGTCAGGAATCTGAGCAAACAGGTCGGGATGGAACATCCGCATCGCAATCACCAAGTCCGATAGCAAGAACAGTACACTGCCGAGCGCCAGCGGTAGATACCGCGCTCCCTGCAACGCCAACCCAGTGGCCACCCCAGCGGTACTCGCCAACAGCAGCGTGTACGGCAGCGCGATCCAGGCCAGCGCAGAATCGCCCTTTGGCCCCGAGCGAACGACGATGTACCAGGCGGTGACGCCGACCCCAAGCCAGGTCGCCCAGGCCCCCAAACGAATCAGCTTCGAATCGAGCCCTTCGGCTTTGGCGAGCCGGAGCATGCCGAGTACGTATTCGATATGGCCGATTCCAAACGTCACCATGCCAAGCGGGACGGAAACGAGCATCGACAGATCCCCGACAAAGCCCCAGGTCATGCCTTTGGCGATCTGATGGCTGTAGTCTGCCGCTGGTCCGGTCCGCCGGGCACCGCGAATCAGCCAGGCGGACACCAGCACAGCCGCTGATGAACACAAGGCAAGTGCTTTGGGAATGCGATTGCCAAAAGGTTCAGAAGGGGGCTGCGTGGCGTAGCTACCGAACAGCAAACCGCCCCACAGCAGCGACAGGCCACCCAGCACAGCGCGACGGACTTTCGACAGCATCGGATCTTCCCTCGGGCATGAAGTGAGCGGCCATGATAGCGCGCCCCTCACGGGACACCAAGGCAGTGAGCGGGTCACCCCAGGCCGTCAGCGGGTTGGACCATGGGCAAAGCCAGGGGATGGCTTGCCGACAGACCAGCGATTGTGGCACACAAGGCGACGTATGGACCTCGCGCCGCTGTGTGTACCCGTCGAAATCTCAGCCCTACAAGGAGAGCTTCGCTGCTTCCGATTGGCCATCGGGGTCAGCGAGTCGGCGCTGCGCCTGCGTTCGCCGCTTCCCGAAGAACTGTGCGGTCGACCGCTGAAAGTCCGCTTGACGCTGCCACCGCCAACCGGGGAACTGGCCCGGCTGTTTGCCGAGGAATGGGACGGCGGGCTGCGGCTACTGGCCCGAGGGGCGGCGGAGGTCGTGGCCCCCAATACACCAAGCGAGCGACAACTATGGCGACTGCTGGTGTTTCAAAAGCCCGACCCGGAGATGCTGGAGAAGCTACAGCGCTACGTGACGATACGGACCGATGAAGACTAGCCGCTAGTCTACGACCAGAACCTTGGTGCCCAGCGGCACCATCTCGAACAGGCGCTGAGCGAACAAGCGGGGGAATCGCACACAGCCATGTGACTGCGGAAAGCCCGGCAGCGGACCAGCGTGCATGCCAATTCCGCCAAAAATCCGCATGAAATACGGCATGGGCGTGCCACGAAAGGTGGTTCCGGGGGGCGGTAGCTGGTCGTGGTTGTCGATACCCGCAAGCACGACCTCGCCCATGTCCGTGACAAAGTCGCCGTAGCGCCCGGATATGTACTGCGGAACCTTTTCGAGTACGGCAAAGCTCCCTTTGGGGGTCTTGTGGCTGGAGCGACCGCTACAAATCGACGACTGTGCCACCATCGTGTCCCCCTCCAGCAGCTCGGCCTGCTGTTTGCCCAGATGAATGACGATGCTGGGATGCAGTAGCTGCTCACGCACGGCCCAGAAGAAGTCACCGCCTTTGTCGGTCTCGCCGAACTTGGACGGCACACCATCGAGCGCGCCCTCCGAACAACCCACCGACAGCAGGAACAGACTCGGCAGCAACAGCCGCAGGCAGCCGCGCATCCCCGGTCGCCATCGAGCGATGAGCCCGAGGACGACCAGCAAGCCGCCCGAGATCCAGAGCCCTCCCGGTGGTTCCCTGTGTCCGTGGGTTTGCGACATGGCGCAAGCACCGATCACAAACGGCTGACCAATCTCGCTCCGCTCACCAACGAAATACACCTGTGGCTGCTGATTCAGCAGCACTCCGCCCACCCGAACTTCGATGGTGGCATGGCTGCCACGAGGCCCTTGCGACAGCAGCGTCCGCTCATAGCGGCCATGTCCCTCATCGCGCACATCGCTGACCCAGGCCCCACGATCAGCCACGATCGAAACCGGCAGTCCAGGCCCAAGCGGCCTCCCCAGGAGATCACGAGGCGTCACCGTGACCGTCACCGTATCGACATCGGGCGCAGCGATGTCGCGATTCACACCAACGTCGGATAGCAGAGGGCTGAGCGGATAGAGCTTCTCTCCGCGCAGACGATGGAGGACGTTTTCAAGGCTAAGCTGGCCGAAGCCGCGACGAGGACCATAGCCAAGTCCGACCGGCAGTTGTGAGGTCGTGCGCAGCAGCTCACGCACCTCGGTGGTCGTCAGGCTTGGTGCCACCTCTAACATCAGCGCGACCGCCCCCGCGACGTGGGGTGAGGCCTGCGAGGTACCACGCAGCACCCCATGCAAACTGTCGTCGGCGATGAGCAGGCCTGGGTCATGCGGCAGCGAAAACGAGGAGCGCGAATCGCTCTGAAGGGCGGCTGAGGACAGAGCCGAGAGGATGAACTCCCCCGGTGCCAACACATCCGGAGCAAAACCGCCGTTACCAAGAGGCCCACCCGAAGAAAAAGTCGACACCCGGCCTAGCTCGCGATCGAAGGAGGCCTGTTTGCCATCGGCACGCTGCCATGAAAGACGACTGCGCAGCGCCCCCACGCTAATGGCTGAAGCGGCAGAGGCGGGGATACCCAAATAGCCGTCCGGATCCAGGTGTCCACGCAGCCCGACATCGAGGTCTTCGCTCTGTTCCACTCGCCACAGGTCATAGCGACGGGTCTTGCCGCGCAGCTCTAGGTGCCAATCTCCTTCCTTGGGCGGCACAGCGCCGGACTTGCCACTGATGGTCACCAGCACACCGCGAGGACCGGTCATGGCCAAGTCGCTGGCATCAATCAAGGCCTCCCCTTCATCCTCGAACTTGGCCTGCAAGGTCTGGCCCATCGGGGCCTCGAACCGACGACCACTCGGGGAGCGCAAGGTCAGCATCAAGTCGGCTGCGCCGCCATCTCGGGGAGACGCGCTGGCATCGTAGTACAGCTCCAGCGCGACGACACTCTGATCGACCGAGACGTTCTGATGGCCAATATGCAGCGTGACATCGTGCGTGCCACTCAGCAGTGATGAGCTGGCATGGAGGTCGTAGTCCCCAGAGTTACCAGAGGCGGTAACAAGAACCCGACCGGGTCGATTGACGAACAGCTCGTCCAGGGCAACCTCGAGCAGGCTGCTGCCATCGTGCAGCCCGCCGTCACTGCCCAGGCTCAAGTTGATGACAATAGGCTGCTTGGCTTCCGCTGCGCGATCGAGACAAAAGCCAACCCCACGAAGGATGTCGGCATCATCAAACGACACCTCGTCGCGGGTCGCTTTGACAATGCACAGGGTTGATTCGGGAGCGACGCCGACGTAACGGCCTGCGGCGAATCGACCGCTCGTGGCCAGTCCGGTGGAGGCGGCGATGCCAGCCACATGGGTACCGTGGCCATTGATATCGGTCTCACGGATCGGCACCGGAGGCTGCATTCCCTTTGCCTCGAGGTCGAGCACCTCATCCAGATCCTTCGCCGTGCTGATCTGCATCCCGTCGTAATCGGGAAACTCGGGATGCCGACCATCGCGGGGCTCGGTTCGGCTCAGCAGATACCCAATGCGGGTCTTCCCGAGCTTGTCGCGCAGGTCGGCATGGCGAAAGTCGACCCCCGTATCAACGACGCCGACCAGCACCCCTTTGCCGCGTAGCTGATACTGATCACTCAGCGCGGTCGCGCCAATGAGGCTCCGCGATTGATCGAGCAGGGGCCGCAGCCGATGCAGACCATCGATTCGGGTCAGTCCAGGCTCCGACAGTAGGCGAGGCAACTCGCTGGCAGTCACCGCAACCTCGGAAACCGTGCGGCTCAGGGTTGAGGAGGCAAAGCCTGACTGTCGCAGGGAGGGCGCACCAGCCACCTGCTGAACCAACAGCCTCAGCCGACCTGCACCATCCACCGCTGGTCGATGCGGCAGCGCCATACCGGTCAGGTACGACAGCACTTGGGCCCGTGCCTGTGGGGTCAGCCGCCCTGATCCCTTGCGTGCATAGTCGTCCATTGACAGCCGGGGCGGTTCATTCGGAGCTGTCGTCGACCTCGGCAGCACCGGCTCACTTCGTACCGCTGACTCAGGCTGCGGTCCCCCCAGCTTCGCCATCGTTGGCGCCGCCGCAGTCAGCAGCACCGAGCACGCCATGAGCCGAAAGAAGTGCTTCACCATACCGCGCAAGGCCGACCTCCTAGCTAGCAGAGTGCCCTCAAAGGACCGTGCCCTGTCAACGCCCTACAACGGCTGCAACCAGCCGTTCCTGTTGCGTCCGTGACTGGCTTCGGGTTATCTGCGAGCGATGTCGATTTATCTGGTCACGGGAGGATGCGGCTTCATTGGCAGCAACCTGGCCCATACGCTGGTGCAAAAAGGAGAGCAGGTTCGCATCCTCGACAACTTGAGTACCGGTCGGCACATCAACGTCGCGAAGCTGCTCGCGGACCATCCCAAGCAAGCGGAGCTGTGGCGAGGGGACATTCTCGATGGTCCACTGCTCGATCGAATCATGCACGGGGTCGACTACGTGCTACACCTGGCCGCGATGCCATCAGTGACCTGGTCAGTCGAGCAGCCAATCCTGTGCGACCGCATCAACTCTGGTGGAACCCTACAAGTGCTGGATGCGGCGCGACGACAGAGGTCCGTCAAGCGAGTGGTCATCGCAGCGTCGTGTGCGGCCTACGGTGACCTTCGCCCAAGCGAGGCCAAGCGCGAAGAGCACGAGATATCCCCTCAGTCGCCCTATGCCGCAGCCAAGCTGGCCAGTGAACACCACGGCGTGGTGTACAGCCGCATCTACGGCGTCCCGACGGTGTCGCTGCGGTACTTCAACATCTTTGGGCCACGGCAAGATCCGACGTCGCAGTATGCAGCGGTGATCCCGAACTTCGTGCGAGCCGTCCTGCAGCAAAAAAGCCCACGCATCTTCGGTGATGGCCAGCAGTCACGGGACTTCTGCTACATCGACAACGTGGTGTCGGCGAACTTGCTCGCCTGTAGCGCCCCAGCGGAACGAGTCGCGGGCCAGATCATCAACATCGGCTGTGGGGAATCGGTGACCCTGCTCGACCTGGTGGCCGAGCTATCACGCCTGACCGGTCGCAGCATCGAGCCAGCGTTTCTCCCGGCCCGTGAAGGCGAAGTCCGCTACTCATGGGCCGACATCGGAAAAGCCAAGGCGCTACTTGGTTATGTGCCACAAGTTCGCTTTCCAGAGGGTTTGAGCCGTACGCTGCGCTGGTTTGCAGATGCAGTGAAGGACGCAGCATGAACAGCATGACCGGTTTCGGCGGAGCCAAAGGCGAAGTCCTGGGCCGCCACTTCTCCGTCGAGATACGCAGCTTCAATCACCGCTTCCTAGAGGTCAAGCTGCGGCTGCCCTCTGGCCTTGCCGATCCACTCCTCGACCAGCTTCTGCGCGAGGTGGTCCGTAAAAAGGTACATCGCGGCAGCCTGGTCATCACGCTCAGTGAGACGACAGCGAAGACAGCCACGGTTGGGGTACGGCTCGATCGAGATCTGCTACGGGCCTATGCTGCAACCATCAGCGAAGCGGCAGGCGAGCTAGGCCATATGGGCAGCATCAATGTCCTTGTGGAGCCGGGGCTCTTTCAGCTCGTGCTGTCGCAGCCGGGGGTGATGGCCACCGGGGACTCGCTGATGAGCAGTACCGAGGACTACCTGACCCAGTTTGCACCGCTCCTGGAAGGGGCACTGGAGAAGCTCGACAAGAGTCGGTCTCGAGAAGGCGAAGCGCTGCGGGTCGATCTGCTCGGTCGCCTCCAGACGATCTCGCGTCTGCGGGAAGAGGTCGCCAAGATGACGGCGCTCACCCCCGAGCAGCAAAAGCGACGGCTCACTGAGCGACTGCAACGGCTCCTCGATGGCCAGGCTCCCGTCGATCAGCAACGCCTCGCCCAGGAGGTCGCGCTGTTCGCCGATCGCATCGATGTCAGCGAGGAGCTGACCCGCCTACGAGCGCACCTTGACGAGTTTGTGCGGCTATGCGAAAGCCAAGCGCCTGTCGGTCGACAGCTCGACTTCCTGATGCAAGAGATGAACCGCGAGGCCAACACCCTGACCTCTAAAGCCCAGTCGGCGGAGGTGGCGGCGCGGGTCGTAGCAATGAAGGCGGAGCTAGAGCGACTCCGCGAGCAGGTTCAAAATGTCGAATAGCGGAGTCTCATCGTGCGGCTAGTGAACATCGGATACGGCAACGCAGTGGTCGCAGAAAGGGTGGTGGCGATCGTCAGCCCTGAGTCGGCCCCGATGAAGCGATTCAAAGAGGAAGCGCGTAAGGCTGGACGACTCATTGATGGAACCCAAGGTCGGCGCACACGCTCGATCCTGATTACCGATTCGGACCACATCGTGCTGTCAGCCCTTCAGACCGAGACTGTCGCTGAGCGTCTGGAGCGAGGTGGCGTCGCTGCCAATGGCACCACGAGCAACCAGCTCACCGCAGACAATGACGTAAGCTCCCGCGATGAGGCGTAACCCATGAGCATGCAGCGCGGCGGCCTGCTCTTTGTGGTGTCTTCGCCTTCCGGTGCCGGCAAGACCACGCTCTGTCGACGACTGCTGGCCGAGCACAACGAGCTACAGTTTTCGGTGTCATATACGACGCGACCACCCCGCCCTGGTGAACGGGACGGCATGGACTACCACTTCGTGAGCGATGACACCTTTACGCAGATGGCCGAGCAGGGTGCCTTCGCCGAGTGGAACTGGGTCCACGGTCGTCGTTACGGTACCGGGCTTGAGACGGTCCGTAAAGCACTGGCCAGCGGACTCAAGATCCTGCTCGATATCGACTACCAGGGTGCCACCCGCATTCTGGATGCCTTTGCGGAAGCAGCCCGGCTGGTCTTCATCCTGCCGCCGTCACTCGCCATCTTGGAAGCTCGCCTGCGGGGTCGTCAGACCGATAGCGAAGAGGTCATCGCCACCCGTCTGCGCAAGGCCCATGACGAGCTGGGCCACTACCGGATGTATCACTACCTGGTTCTAAATCGCGATCTCGACGAAGGCTACCGCGAGCTGCGCTCGATCTACGAGGCAGAATTAGCCCACGCCGAAGGACGCAGTGCAGCTCCCGAGCAAGCTGCCACAGCCAAGACCTGTCTTTCTGTAGAGCGCAGCACCCTTGCCGAGCGAATCCTGCTCGGCGGGGAAGCGTAAACGCCGCTCGTTTCCGACAACACCACAGCCCCGAGACAAACCAGCCATGGCTCTGATTCCTTACCGAGATGTTCCCGAGACCGAGCAGCTCAAACTTGATCCGCCGTTCCAGGTGAATGGCCAGCTCGCCGAGGAGTTCTACTGCGGCGACCACGCCTGTGACTGCGCAACCGGCCACCTCCGCATCGGCGGCGTGGTGATGTCGGTCGATCTAGGCACGATGCGGGTCGACTTCCTCGACAACCAGGGCGGTGCCGCACGGGAAGCGCTACGCAAGAGCGTCCGCAGCTTTCTTGGTAACGGCGCGATCGAGCAGATGCGCAAGCACTACGCGGACGTGCGCGAGTTTGGCAAAAACCTCCACTTCCGCTACTACGACTGGTCTGGGGTGAAGCCGGGCGAGATGGTGCTGTGGCAGCACGTCTTCCGCGCCGAGGGCATTCCACTGTTCACCATGACCTCGGATGAAAAGCCGAGCGAGGACGGGACCACCCAAGAAGCCAAGCCCGCGCCCCAGGTCACCATCGGTTTGCAGGACGCCTACTGCATCGAGCCCAAGTGCGACTGTAAGCGCGTCGTGTGGACGGTCGTGGTTCCGGGGGCCGGCAATACTGTGCAAAAGATTGGGGTCGTCAACTACTCGCTGCCTAAGAAAGAGCCGGCGGTGCTGGAAGCATCCACGGGTGTTGATCCAAACAGCTTGTTTGTCCTGGTCGCCAACTTGCTGGCCTCCCAGCCGCAGCTTGTGACCATGTATGAAAATCGCTATCGCTTTATGCGCGAGCAGGTATCCCCCCTACTGGCCGGGCAGCGGCAGCTTCGCAGCCAGGCCAAGGCTGGCGGTCCCGTCGCATCTGTAGGTCGAAACGACGCCTGTCCGTGCGGCAGTGGCAAGAAATACAAGAAGTGCCACGGCACGAACTAGGCGCAACGCGGCACTTGGCCCTGCTGATCATGAAATTGGAGTCGTGATGTACGTGGAGTTGGTTCGCGAGTACCGCTTTGAAGCGGCGCACTTCCTGCCGAAAGTACCGGACGGTCATCGCTGTCGGCGGATGCATGGTCACTCGTTCAAGATCGATGTCGTGATCGGTGGACAGACCAATGAAGAGACCGGGTTCCTAATCGACTTTTACGACCTCGATCGGGTAGTGCAGCCAGTCATCGATTCGCTCGATCATCGGCTCCTCAATGAAGTGGCCGGTTTGGAAAACCCGACGAGTGAGTTCATTGGTCGATTCATCTACGATCGACTGGCACCGCAGCTAGGTGGGCTGTACTCGGTCACGGTGTGGGAGACGGTCGACTCGCGCAGCATCTACTACGGACCCGGCGGGCCATCGGCGCGGAGGTGCTAATGACCGGGAACTCGCGGCTCCGGGCCATCACGTTGAACCTATGGGGTGAGCAAGGGCCACTCGAACAGAGGCTTCGGCTCTGCACCGAGCAGCTACGCGAGCTGTCCCCTGATGTAGTCACGCTGCAAGAGGTTCGCGAAATTCCCGAGCGGCTTCCCAATACCGCGCAGACGCTCGCTGCGGCGCTGGGACTGTCCTACGTGTTTGCTCCGGCCACGGAATGGGGTGGTGGAGTAGAGGGATTGGCCATCCTGTCACGCCATCCGATTGCGACGCACCAGCACATCGAGTTGCCACAGCCACGACCGGACGAGCGGCGAATCCTGCTGTGGGCACAGCTACAGACTCCGCACGGAGTGGTTCTGTGTGCGACGACTCACTTGCACTACAGAATGACCGATGGGATTGCCCGCGAAGAGCAGGTGGAAGCGGTAGACCGAGTCCTCAAAGAACAGGCGCAGCAGATCGCCGGGGGTCCAAAGCTGCTGCTCCTGATGGGCGACTTCAACGCCACGCCGGATAGCGATGAGATCCGCTTTCTACGCGGGCTGCACACCCTGGCCGGACGGCGGACCTACTACCAGGATGCCTTCCTGTGCAGTAGCGATGGGCCGTTCGATCATGGATTTACGTGGTCGCGGCGCAACCCATACACGCAGCGGCTGCGCTTTCTGCAAAACGATCGCCGACTCGATTACATCTTCGCAGGCCCGCCGAGCCGTGATGGTCGTGGTGTCGTCCACGGCTGCCGCATCGTCCTTGACCGCCCGAACCCAGATGGAGTGTTTCCAAGCGATCACTTCGGGCTGTACGCAGAGCTTCAGCTCACGTCATGACCAAACGGTGACAATCTTGTGATCCTGCTGCGACAGGGTCCAGGGTTCACTGGACCGGTGACAAGCTCTCCCCTTTCGATGGCCACGCTCGAAACCTCGAGCGAACTTCATTCCCTGCTTCGTAGAGTCGATCCTGCGACCTTCCGTGAAGAAATTGAAGCCGACGCCCGCGCCCAGCTCGCACGGATTGTGGTGCGAGTCAGGTCGCTGTGCGATGCCGTGCATGAAGACACCGCACGCGGTGCTGCTGATGGCCTGCAAAAGCAGCTCTCGCAGCTCGGGGCCGCACTCGATCGTGCCCAGCAGCACGAGACGGACTCCGCTCGCGCCTTCTGGACTGCGTTCCAGCGCGAGGTCCATCCCGCCTATGAAGCGCTGGCTTCGTGGCTACGCGGCGCTGCCCTGCCCGCCCCCAGCCTTCGCCCAACCAACTACCATCGCAACGTCTTCCACGTCAGCTCGGCGATGCTGGCACTGCTGGTGATCTCGCTCGCACCATCGCGTGGCTGGATCATTGCAGCCGCAGCCGCAATCTTCACCCCTGCCTGGATCCTGGAAGCCGCCCGTCGGCTCAGCCCTCGCACCAATGAGCGGCTGATGGCGTTCTTCGGATCGGTGGCGCACGTCCATGAGCGATACCGAGTCAACTCCTCGACCTGGTATGCGACAGCCTTGATGGTACTGGCGATCTTTTCGAAACCTGCGGTATCGGCCCTGGCGGTGGCCGTTCTCGGCATTGGTGATCCGGTGGCCGCACTCGTGGGTCGTCGCTTTGGTCGCACCCAACTGCGAGCGGGTCGATCACTCGAAGGGAGCCTGGGATTTGTCGCGGCGGCGTCCGTGATTGCGTTTGTGGTTGCGAGCCTGCTGCTACCGGCCCCGGTCCACATTCAGGTGATCGTGGCCATGGTGGCAGCCCTTACCGGGGCCATCGTTGAGATATTCTCAACGCATGTGGATGACAACCTGACGATTCCGCTCGCTGTGGCGGCCAGCGTCAGTGCTGTGCTCACGATTCTGTAACGGCGATTGGTTGGGAGTCCCGCGCTGCGACCAGACAGGCCGCAGCCATGGGAACAGATCGCGGGCTTAGCGGTCGGCGTAGC
>CALLYL010000057.1 GCA_937859535.1 uncultured Myxococcales bacterium | reverse complement strand
TATCACGGAGGCCGAGTCCATGACGCCAACTGCGATGCCCATCCTGTTCGCAAACCCGGCGTTCGAGCGACTCACCGGCTACCAACCGAAAGAGGTGATGGGTCTGCCTCCGACGATTTTGCACGGACCAAACACCAGCCGCGAAACACTCGAGCGGATGATGACCTCCTTGCAAAGAGGCGGGGTGGCCCGCGAGGAACTCGTCCACTACTCCAAAACCGGCAAGGAATACCTGGTCGATGTGCAGGTCGTACCGATTACTAATTCAGCAGGAAGGATCACCCACTGCGTTTCGCTGCATCGCGACATCAGTGAGAAGAGATCCCTGGAAACCCAGCTTCGCCAAGCACAGAAGATGGAAGTCATTGGGCAGCTCGCGGGGGGGGTGGCACATGACTTCAACAACATCTTGCAGGTCATGATGCTGCATCTGGATTTTTTGGCTGCGCAAACTGGACTCCCGCAGGCCATTCGGACCCCGCTGCACGATCTGGAAACACTCACAGAGAGAGCCGCGACCGTGACCTCCCAACTGCTGATGTTTGCGCGGCGGCAGGCTGTACAGCTTCGAGCGCTGAATCTGAACAGCACGCTCACGAAATCGGTCGGCCTGCTGCGACGACTGCTCCATGAACATGTGACGATCCGAGTAGAGCTGGAGTCGGGCGAACTGTGGGTCGATGCCGATGAGGGAATGATCGATCAGGTGGTGATGAACCTGTGCATAAATGCCAGGGATGCGATGCCCAAAGGGGGGACGCTGACCATGCGGACTGCACGTACCCAGTGGAGTGAAGCGGACGTACAGAAGACCCCTCAAGCACGCCCTGGTTGCTTTGTCTGTTTATCCATCAGCGATACCGGTTGCGGAATGAGCACAGAGGTGATGGAACATCTGTTCGAGCCGTTCTTCACCACCAAACCCGTGGGTAGTGGCACCGGACTCGGACTGGCGGCGGTCTACGGAATCGTGATGCAGCACAGCGGATTTGTGCTCGTCGACAGCGTGGTTGGATCGGGCTCGACCTTTCGACTGTATTTGCCCTGGTCTGCCGCAGTGGCGGCAAAGGAAGACCGCACGCAGCAGGCGGATTCCCAAGCGCGGGGAACCCAGACCTTGCTGTTGGTGGAAGATGAAGAGCAGCTACGCAACATCTCCGTCCAGATGCTACAGCAACAGGGCTACCGGGTCTTTGCCGCTGCGGATGGAGTCGAAGCCATGCGGCTGTGGGAACAGCACGGTCCTACGATCGACCTGCTGCTGTCCGACATGGTGATGCCCGGCGGTCTGACCGGAACGGCGCTCGGAGAGAAACTCCTACAACAGAAGCCGCAGCTTAAAGTCATCCTGACCAGCGGCTACAGCGAAGAAATCATCGAGCTGGAATCCAGATCACAGGCGCAGTTTACGTTTCTGGCCAAGCCCTTCCGCTATCAACAACTGCTCGATACCGTCCGTCTATCCTTGCTCGGGAATCGTGACCGGTAGCACCACGCCATCACACAGTCCGCCATCACACTTGCCGAAACAGAAGAGCGACCGAGCCAATTGACGCGCTTTGATGTCGGTAGTAGCGAAAACGCCGAGATTCGGTCATCGTGTGCAGTATGGAAACACTACCGCTGCTGATTCCGCTCGTGCTGGTTGTGCTGTATCTGATGCTCGGGATTCGCGTGATCCAAGAGTACCAAAGGGCCGTACTGTTTCGGCTGGGACGATTGGCCGGACTGCGCGGACCGGGCCTGACCTGGGTGGCACCGATTTTCGAGACGGCGCAGATCCTCGATCTACGAGTGGTCACCCAATCGGTAGCCCAGCAAGAGACGATTACCAAAGACAGTGTGACCACCAAAGTGGATGCGGTGCTCTGGTATCACATCTCTGATCCGAAGCTTGCGCTCGTCGCGGTGGCGGACTTTCGGTCGGCGGTGTATCAGGTGGCGCTGACCACGCTGCGCAATATCATCGGTCAGCACAACTTGGACGAAGTCCTGCGGGACCGCGACCGCATCAATCAGACGCTTCAGCGGATTGTTGATCAAACGACAACACCATGGGGCATCAAGATCGACATGGTCGAAATGAAGGACGTCGAGATTCCCGAAGCGATGCAGCGAGCGATGGCGCGGGAAGCCGAAGCGCAGCGAGAGAAAAAGGCGCGTATCATCAAGGCGGAAGCGGAATTGGAAGCCGCCGTCAAGCTCACCGAGTCGGCGGGACTGATGTCTGCTCACCCTGCGGCGCTGGAGCTACGGAGGATGCAGATGATCTCGGAAGTGGGCGCAGAGCACAACACCACCACCATCATCATGATGCCTTCTGAGTTTGTGAGCATGGCCAAGACCCTGTCCGAAAAACTCGGGAAGTAGGCAGTTCCTAGTCATGTCGATCGTCACTGTAGAAGACCTGTCGATTTCGTTTGGGAAGAGGCTCATCCTCGACGGAGAGAGCTTTGCGATCCAGCCGGGAGAAAAGATTGGACTCATTGGGCCAAACGGCTCTGGGAAGTCCACTCTGCTGCGGATTTTGGCCCAAGAGCGCGAAGGTGATTCCGGTGAGGTGTACTTTGCTCGCGGAATCCGCGCCGGCTATCTGCCGCAGGATATTCTGGCACTCCCACCGGGAACTCTGGTTGATTCGGTGCGCGCCGCAGTTCCAGGAAGTGAAGAGCTCGGCCGATCCATCGCGGAAGTCGAAGAAGAGCTGACCGCAGCGGAAGATGACGACACCCGCATCGAACTGGCGCAGCGGCTCGCCGATCTTCACCATCGGCTCACCGATTTCGAGGAGCGCTACGGACGACATCGCGCCGAGAGCATCTTGGCCGGACTCGGCTTTGCGGAACACGAGTTTGATCGGGATGTCGCAACTCTGTCCGGTGGCTGGAAAATGCGCGGCGCCCTGGCCGGACTGTTGCTTCTGGAACCAGAACTGTTGATTCTGGATGAGCCGACCAATCACCTCGATATTCCGTCGCTGGCTTGGTTCGATCAGTTCCTACGACGATCGCAAAAGGCCGTCCTTTTGGTCAGTCACGATCGCGACTTTTTGAATCGACAGATTCGCCGGGTGCTGTCCTTTGAACCGGAAGGACTCCGCTCCTACACCGGTGATTACGAATCCTATCGCCGCCAGCGTATCGAAGAAGAACTGAACCTAGAAATTCGTGCCCGCCGCCAAGCGGAAGAGCGCGCTGTCACCGAGCGATTCATCGAGCGATTCCGCTACAAAGCATCCAAGGCCCGCCAGGTACAAAGTCGGATCAAGCTGCTTGAAAAGCGTGAAACGATCCAGGTTCGGGATCATCACTCGACGGTGAGATTCCGATTCCCAGAGGTTCCGCGCTCGGGTCGGGAAGTGGTCCGCTTAAACAACATCGAAAAGCGCTTTGGCGAAAAGACCATCTATCGCTCGGTATCGCGAACGCTGGAGCGAGGGGAACGCGTCGCCATCATCGGCGTCAACGGTGCTGGTAAGACCACTCTGCTCCGACTGATCGCAAAGGAGCTTCCGCTCGACGGAGGTAGCATTGTACTCGGCCACAACGTCCACGCGGCCTACTACGCGCAGCATCACACCGAAAAGCTTGACCGCGACAAGACCATCCTAGAAGAAATCTGGGGGCTGGTTCCGGATCAGCCGCAGTCCTTTGTGCGCGGAATCCTCGGTTCCTTTTTGTTTCAGGGGGATGATGTCGACAAGAAGATCGCGGTGCTCTCTGGTGGTGAGCGGGCGCGAGTGGCGCTGGCGCGGCTGCTGGTGGTGCCCTCGAACCTGATTCTCATGGACGAGCCGACCAACCATCTGGATCTGGATTCCTCGGAAAAACTGGTCGAAGCGCTGAAGGACTACGGTGGCACCCTGCTGTTTGTTTCGCACAACCGCAGCTTCATCAACCAGCTTGCGACCCGCATCTGGGATGTACGCGATGGCGGGATTGAGGAATGGACTGGCAACCTCGATGCCTATCTGTATCACCAAGAACAGACCATCCAGGGAGCAAGGGAAGAGGCCCAGACATCTGCCAATCCTTCGCGCAGTAAGTCGGACGGAAAGTCGGAAGCCAGATCCGAACCCAAACCGGAGGAGTCTGATCGCGATCGTCGAAGGCGGGAAGCCCAAGAGCGAGAAGCCCGTGCGGCCAAGCTAAAACCGCTCAAGCAACAGATCGAAAAATCCGAGCTGCGGATTGCCGAGCTGGAAATCGAGAAAAAGACCCTCGAATCCCAGCTCGCGGATCCCACTCTGTATAACGATGCACCGCGTGCGCGACCCCTCATCCAGCAGTTTGCCGAGGTCCAAACGCAGCTTGAGGAATTGTATGTTCGCTGGGAGCAGCTCCAGCAGCAGCTCGAAACGTTGGCCTAACCGATTCCTGCTGCAACTCTGCTGACTGCGTTCATCTGATTCCGTACGTGTCATGCACGAAAGACTTCCCTGCCCAGTTCACTCACCACAGGGGAACTTTGCTACAGCCTTCACGACGAGACTCGTCATTGGTCCACTGAATGTCTGCCGGGTAGACGTTCTGTGGCATCACGACGTTGTTGAGCGGGTAGACGATCTGCGCAGACTTGGCCAAGTCCAGGGTCGGCGTGCCAGCAAACTTGGTCGGCGCATCGGCAGGAGTTCCTGGCGTCGTAAACGTCTTGACCAGCACCACCGTGACCTGCATGGTCGTGGTCAACGTGACGCCGTTGCTCACGACGGTCGCGGTGATGGTGACGGTGCCTCCGACTTCGCCGGTCGCGGTGAACACACCGGTCGATGAGTCAATGGTGCCAATGCCATTGGAAGGGACCGAATAAACCGCCGCCAGCGGGTCCGAGATCGAACCGTCGGGACGTTGTCCCTTGATGATGAACGATTGATTGGGCTTGCTGCCGTTATCGGAAGTAAGCGTCGCCTGTGCGGGATCGACGATGAGGTTTACAAATTCCGCCCCTTGCGTCTGGTTGCAGCCATTGGGGTCAGTGCAGTTGGGATCCTCCCCACCGATGATCCCGCTGTTGCATGCGACCCCGAGGACCGAAACCAACAGGCCCACGGAGCCAAGTGTCCGCCAAGTTTTCATGAATAGTTCTCCTAATCAAAAGGCACGAATGTGGCCGAGCCCCCACACACACAGAGGTGCGGTCGCTCGCAGAGACTCCTGCGGACTCATCTTACCCCTCCATCGCTCTATTTGCCGCTCCCCTTTTCTTGTAAGGTCGCGCAATGAGCAAGGGTGATCCCAATCTCGCCGTAGATGATTCCCGACTCGCCGCCTCACCTGCGACGAGACCACTTCCTGCGTCGCCAGTCGCAGCCCCAGCCGACCTGTCCCGACGAGGATTTCTCAAACAATCGGGTGGTGCCGCATCGGCTGCCGCGCTGCTCTCGCTCCCCATTGCGGAGACGGTGGCCCAGGCGGCGGAAACAAAAGTGCCGCCGGCCGCAGCACCAGCTCAGCTCCTTGGTCCGGGCGCGGTTCCGACGACGGTGATGGTCAACGGCAAGCCGCAGAAAGTGATGATCGAGCCACGCGATACGCTGGCGACGGTACTTCGCGATCGGCTGGGTCTTCTGGGCACCAAGATTGGCTGCGACCGCGGCGGCTGTGGTGCCTGTACGGTCTTGGTGGCGGGTTCACCAACGCTGGCCTGTATGACGCTGGCGCTGGATGTCGCGGGGCTGCCCGGAAAAGAGCCGCTCGCGGTTACCACCGTTGAAGGACTTGCCAAGGGAACGACTCTGCATCCGCTGCAACAGGCGTTTTTGGACAAGGATGCCCTTCAGTGCGGCTTCTGTACGTCGGGAATGCTGATGAGCTGCGCTGCGCTGCATGAAAAAGCCCGAGCCGAAGGCAAGCTCGCGACGCTCGGTGAAGGCGAGGTTCGAGCCGCGATTGCGGGCAACCTCTGTCGCTGTGGCGCGTATCCTCACATCATCGAAGCCGCCCTGTCCGCAGCCAAGGGAGGTGCCAAGTGAGCAAGCTCGACGTTCCGGTTGGCATCGTTGGCGCAGCACTGCAAAACGAGCAGCGCGAGGTTCCCGATGGCACCCCACCCGCCTGGCGAGAAAGCGCCAGCCTCAAGCAGGTCGGCAAGAGCCTTCCGCGTATCGATGGAGCAGACAAGGTCAGCGGACGCGCACGCTATACAGCAGACATCGTCCGTCCCGGCATGCTCCACGGCAAAGTGTTGCGCTCACCCCACCCGCATGCCCGCCTTCACCGCGTCGATGTCAGCGAAGCGCTGAAGATGCCGGGGGTCAAGGCAGCGGTGGTGCTACCGCATTTGCTGGGAATCGCCGACGATGGCAGCGCGAAGCAGGGCGCAGTGAACGTCGTCCGTTATTACGGACAGCCGGTCGCTGCAGTGGCCGCACAGACCCCGGAACAAGCGGTGGCCGCGCTCGCCAAGATCAAAGTCGACTATGACGTACTGCCGTTTGTCGTCGATCCCAACGAAGCCCGGCTGCCGACTGCGCCCAAGGTGTTCGAACAGGCCGTGACGGCCCGCGGCTCGGCGGGTGGCGGTGGTAGCAAAGACAAGCTCAATCAGGTCGGTAACGTCCGAGGGCCGAAGCGAGGTGCTCCCAAAGGCCGCGACGTGGACAAGCAGGCCCAGCAGGTCACGCAGGCGCTGCTCGCAGGGCCCCAGGGCATGCGGGCAACGTACAAAACGCAGGTGCAAACTCACTCGGCACTGGAGACCCACGGCCTGGTCGCAGAGTGGAACCGCAGCCTCGATGAACTCACGGTGTGGGCATCGACGCAGGGCATCTTTTCGGTGCGAGATGAGCTGGCCGAATACCTGGGCATTCCCCAAAGCAAGATCCGTGTTCTGACCGATTACTGTGGCGGCGGCTTCGGAGCCAAGTTCGGTGCGGGCAACTACGGAGTTCTGGCGGCACTGCTCGCCAAAGCAGCGGCGGCACCGGTGCGGCTGGTACTGGATCGTCGCGAAGAGCACTTGGCCGTGGGCAATCGGCCCGGCTCGGAGCAGTCGATCGCACTCGCAGCAGCGGCCGATGGCAAGCTGACGGCGATCGAAGTCAAGGGCTTCGGCTTCGGCGGGGCAGGAGCGGGCGCGGGCTTTGGCGGCCCAGCGCTATCGCTCTACGACTGCCCGGCGGTGTACGTGGAGGAGTCTGACGTCTTTACCCACAGCGGACCGCTCGCCGCCTTTCGCGCACCCGGTCATCCACAAGGAGTGTTTGCTCTCGAGCAAGCGATGGATGAGCTGGCCGAGCGCCTTCATCTGGACCCGATGGCACTGCGCGACAAAAACGACTCGCACCCGGCCCGTCGCGAGGAACGCAAGCGCACCGCCGCCGCCTTCGGTTGGAGTAGTCGCACGGCCGCTGGCCAAGGTCCACGGCTCGGTAAGCTCGGAGAAATTCGGCGCGGCACCGGCATGGCGCAGGGACTCTGGTATCACCTGGTCAGCCTCGATTCCAACGCCGAAGTCCGCATCCATCGCGATGGGAGCGTCGAACTACTGACGGGTGTGCAAGATATCGGCGGCGGAGTCCGTACCCCGCTCGCTCAGGTCGTTGCCGAAGAGCTACAGCTCCCAATCGCTAAGATCAAAGTCACGATCGGCGATACTCGCTTGCCGCCTGGTCCTGGCTCGGGTGGCAGCGTCACCACGGCATCCATCACTCCAGCGGCTCGCGAGGCCGCCTATGCCGCCAAGCTCGCGCTGCTCAAGGAGCTGCAAGGGGTGCTCGGTCTCGACAAACTGCCGGAGCTTACAGATGGAAAGCTCGTTGGGGAAAAGGCGGGCAAACCAATCACCGCACTCCCGTTTGCGCAGGCTTGTGCGCGCATGCGACGGGCCGAAGTTCTTGGTACCGCCACCCGCCAGCCCGACTACGGCGCGCCCAACAACGGCAAACGCGGTGGCTTTGCAGCCCAGCTCGGCGGAGTCCAGCTCGCTGAAGTCGAAGTGAACACCCTCACCGGTGTTGTCAAAGTAATCCGAGTCGTCGCGGGCCACGACTGCGGACGCCCAGTGAACCCGCTGCTCGTGCAAAGCCAGATTCACGGCGGCATCATCCAAGGCGTTTCCTACGCGCTGTTTGAAGAGAGGCGGCTCGATCCACGCACCGGAAGGCTCCTCAACGGAAACTTGGAGCAATACAAGATTGCGGGCTCGCTCGACGTTCCCAAGATCGAGGTCATCTTGCTCGAAGAGCTACGTGGTCGATCATCTACCGACGTCAGCGG
>CALLYL010000056.1 GCA_937859535.1 uncultured Myxococcales bacterium | reverse complement strand
CCGCTTCACTCATTCCGTTTATGCTCTGAGCCGCTCGGAGTGAGTGCCGCCTCCACCCAGCGGGGATCTTTTCGTATCTGGAGAGATGACCGAGTGGTTTAAGGTGCACGCCTGGAAAGCTTGTGTATCCGAAAGGGTACCGCGGGTTCGAATCCCGCTCTCTCCGCCAGGTTTTTTCGGTTATGGCTGTGGGCGACGGGGATTTGGTGAACCCCGCCAGGCCAGGAATGGAGCAACGGTAGCTTTCGATCCGTGCGCTCGCAGCCACCTTTTTGCTTCGCCTTGTGTTGCGCCAGCTTCGGTTGGCTGCGGGCCCGTTCTTTGATGCCGGGCTATTTGCTCGAACCCTCGGCCTTCGGGGGCGACAATCGCAGCGACGAGCCAGCGCTCTTGAGAAGCAGCTTGCGAAGGACGCTGACCGGCACAAGACCGGCAGAAAGCACCGCTTCGTGGAAGCTGCTCTGGGAGTACGACTCGCCTTGCTGGGCTTTGTAGTCGTCGCGAAGCTGAGCAATTTGGAGCGCACCAAGCGCCGCCAATCCGTACAGCGGCTCGTACGTTCCACGCTCGACCTCTCGACGGGCGGTGTGCTCATCGAGATAGCACTCCTCTGCAAGAAAGCGAATGGCATCCTCGATGCGTTGATTGGCAGGCGTCGCACCGGTTCCGGTCCCATGCAGCCGCAGCGCGACCATCAGGCGGCCGAGTTGGACCAAGCGGTGACGCAAAAACAACAGCCGCAAACGATCGTTCGCTTCGCCTTTGGGCAACATCTCGATGGCTTGCTGGGTGGCGTACAGCGGCCAACCCTCCGTCAGGGCCAGCGAGTGTCCACGCAGGCGCAGCGGCGACAACGTGGCCTGTTTCTGGCGCAAGATGAGCTGCTGAGCGAGTCGCCCCGGTGCCACGTCGCGTAGCACCGTCACCATGATCTGCGAACGATTGAGCATCCGCAGGTGTTCGCTGATCAGCCGCTTGTCCTTCCAGTTGACGTCGACGGGATCGAACTGAAGCAGCGGCTCTCGCTCGGGTTCAAGGGGTGCAGCGGAAACGAGCTGGAGGTAGCCAAAGCGGTACGGCGGCATCTCGACCACCCGTGGGCGTACCGTTGGTAACGGCAACAACGCACTCTCGGCGAGCATCTCGTACGCACGATGCAGCGCCTGTTCGATGGTGGCCGTCAGTTCCTCCGGGCGCGGATGGTCTTCCTCCATCTCGCGCAGCGCCTCGGTCATGGCGCGGGCGGCACTTGTGTACTCGCTCAGCTCTCGTGCCAGGTCTTCGGCCTGCTGCTTGCTGCGCTCGTGCTGGTCCTCGGCCACGGCGAGCACCATCTCGAGCGGCACATCGAGTAGCTCAAGCGCCCGGAGCCGCTGCATGAGCCGGTCCCGAGGCAGCGCCCACTCCCCTTTGCTACGCGGCAACAGATCCCGCGAGAGAAACGTAGCGTAGTCATCGAGTGCACGCTGCGCCTCTTCGCGAAGCCGTGTCACGTCCTCGCTTTGTTTGGGATCACGCAGGCCGACCAGCAGTCGGGGTAGCACCGTTGCTACAAAGTCCCGGGTCTGCTGCGTCACTTCGAGGGCGCGTTTGGTCCACAGCTCAGGCGGGTTTCGTAGGTTACGCACCGCCTCTTTGAGCACCACCGGCACCGCTTGCAGACGCCCACGCAGTGCTCTCAGCCCGTTGCCAGTCGCCAGGTTGCTCGTCACCAGCTCATCGAGACCCCATGCCACCAGCTCGGCATAAAAGAGCGGACTGCGCTCGTGGGGCCGCAACTCCTCCCGTTCGAAGCGCTGGGTCTCGATCCGCGCCAGCAACAGCAACGTATCGAGCCGCTGTCCGTCCTTCTCGGCTCCATCGGAAATCGACGATAGGTCGAGCTTCAGCGGCAGCGGCGGATGCATTCCCTCGGCAAAGCGCTGGACGCGTTCCTGCATGCTACTGAGCCGAGCCACCTCGCGCCAGACCGCATCCACCCGGACATCATCGAGCCGCTCATCGGAAGCGTGATCACCAAGCCAAGTCGCCTGGGTGGGCGAAAATTGCAGCTCGGCATCCAGTTCTTCGAGGACCAGCGAGGCCAGACTGCTGACCCGCGTGCCGCCGTCGGTTGCAGTCACTTTGGAAACCGAACGGTTGCAGCCAAGCTGAACGCCCAGGAACAAAATCGCCAGCAGCCCGGCACTGCACAAGCGCGTCATGGCAAGCAAAGTAACCCGCTTGGCTGCGTATTCCCAACGGTTACCTGAACAACCGAGACGAAGCACGACCATAAACCGGCGGAGTTTTGATATCCTGAGGGAAGGTCGAAAGATGGCCAGCAAACCGTCGGAGCCACAGAAGGGTATCGGTGCGGCCGACAAGGCCCAAGCTGCGGGCCGTGCCGCACCGGTTCAACGAATCAGCAACGTCGAAGGAAGCGAGCAGGTCGAAGCCGCCGCCAAGGCTGCGCCCATTGGGGCACCAGCAGCGATTGGCGCGGTCGGCAAGGCGGTTTCCGCCGATCGCGTCGCCAGCATCGCCGATCGCCTCCGCAAAGGGGTGATCACGCCTCCGCAGGCGGTGGAGGAGCTGATCGAAGATACGGTCCGGACCAGCTTGCCTGGCCTGACCGAATCGTCACCGCTCACCCAGAAGCTTCGCGAGATTCTCCAGAGCTATGCGAAGGACGATCCGTACCTGTTTGCCAAGGTCCGACGACTATCGGGGGATCAGGAATGAGGCGAAGCCACCAGTTTATTGCGGTCGGCATGGCCTTCTTGCTTCTGCTGTCGGGTGCCGACGCCCGCAGATCGAGCAAGAAGGGCAAGCATCCGACCGAGACCGTCGCTCCTACGGAAGACTCCGGAGGGGATGGCGGCAGTGCGCAGGCAGCAGCGACCAAGAAGGAAGACAACGCGCCAGCCAAAGAAGACAAGTCGAGCCAACCAGCGACGGATGTAGGAGGCAGCGGCGGTGCCACGACCCAGGCGGTAGCCAGCGGCGAGGTCAAATCGGCGACAAAGGCACCGAAAGTGAAGCGCCTTCGCTCGACGACGTTGCCGTTGCTAGAAAAGAACTTCCCCGAGCCGATCGCGGTCACCCTCCAGCGCGAGATGTCGGATGTGCTCAAGCGCAACCCACGACTCGATCAAAAAGAACTCGACGTCCGGCTGGCTGAGTTTGCGCAAGAAATGCCGTTTGATCAGGTCGAGTTGGCACGCACCGCGTATCAAAACGGCCGAGATGCGTTCGCAAAGCTTGAGCTCGACAGCGCGATTCTGACGCTGTCTGACGCGGTCGATCAGCTCATCGCGGTTTTGCCATACATCAAGAAGCAAGAGCTGGCCGACGCGATGATGGCGCTGGCGGTGGCGCAGCAGCAGCAGAAGGGGAAAAACCCGGCCATGCAGGCCACGCTGCGACGGCTGGTCACTTGGCGACCGACGTATCAGGTCGACACGGAACAGTTCCCCGCCGCGATCAACGATCCACTCGAAGCTGCGCGTGCCTATCAGGCCCAGCAGCCGCAAGGTCAGGTCAAGGTTCTGTCGGAGCCTACCGGTGCTCAGGTATTCGTCGACGGTGAGTTTGCGGGAACGGCACCGCTGACGGTGGAACACTTGACCATCGGTGAACACTACGTCACGTTCAAGAAGCTAGGGTTTAAAAGAGGTCTGCGCGTCGCCAACATCATCAAGGACCGTCCGGCCCAGGTGCTGGGCAAGCTCGATCGCTCCGAGAAGTTCTTGCTGGTGGAGCAGGCGATTGGCCGCGTCGGTCCCATGATGGGCCAGAAGCGGCTAGATAAGGTCGTCGACAACCTCCGTGAGACGCTGTTTCTCGATCACGCCATCTTTCTACGGATGCAGCGCGCTGCCTCGCAGTCGAGTGGTGTCGAAGATGTGACGGTGAACGCGTATCTATACGATCTTCGCTCGCGCAGCTTGCTCAGCGAAAAAAGCGAACGGATTCGGGTCCAAAATGGCGTACCCGCCGAGGGTGTGATGGCGCTGCTCGCCGACAAGCTCTACGAGGGTGTCGACTACGACGCTGTCGAGCAAAAACCCGACGATGCTCCTCTGCCGGTGGTGGTGCAGCAAAAGCCGCTCTACAAGCGCTGGTGGTTTTGGACGGCGATCGGCGTGGTGGTCGCAGGTGGAGCCAGCGCGCTCGCTGTTGGACTGACTCTTCGTGAGCCAAGCTGTCCCGATGGCCACACCTGCACCGGCAACCTGGTGTACTCGCTGCAAATCCCCTTCTAGTCCGCGCTATCCTGCGCGAGCCGACCACCTGCCCGAAGGAGCCTCGCGATGTCTTCAGCTAGCGTTCCACCGCCCGGTCCCGAGGGCCAAGAGCCGCCGTGGACTGCGATCCTCGACGAGGTCCGCGATTCCGAGCGACCGGAGTGGAATCAGGCGTGGTTTGGCATGGAGCCGACGTTTACCAACCGCAAGACACTGAAAATCTGGAAGCGCTCGGCGAAAAGCGAATCGTCTGAGGTCAAATTCTTCAACCACGATTACGTCCTCAAGATGCAGCGGGCGGTGGCGAAGGCGATGGTGCGGCGCTATGAGCATGCCCAGCGACACCACGAGTCTTTCTGTCTGTTCGACCGCGTCGAGCGCGAAGAGGATCTCGACCAGTGGGGCGTCAAGCGGCAAAACCTGCACTTTCACTGTTCCGGTTCGGGGCCCGCGTTCACCGTGCGACTGGGACTCGATCCCGAGGTGTACGAGTATTCGATCAAGCCGGTACCGGTGCAGTGGCTGTACGACCCACGCTTCGTCGAATTTCTCCAGGCTTTGGTCTGGGATGTACCGGAGAAATTCAAACTCAGTCCAACACTCGCGCATGGCGGTTGTCAGTTTTCGATCTCGGCCAAAAGCTATCTCACCGGCAGCTTGCTGTGCGATGACATCGCGGATCGGCTAAGCCACCCGGAGCTATCGTGCTTCGTGATGGACTATCCCAACTGCGACGATCGCTGCTTTCGCGCCACCAAGACCCGACGAGCGGCGTTCTTGCGCATCGTCGAACAGTACTGGGCCGGAGCGTTTCATCCGCGTGCGATCGGAACAGTTCGCGTCGAGAACGCCATCCTTGATCGCGGCTTTCTGCCCGCTTTTGCACCACCACCGGGTCTGGTTTCGCGTGAGCACAACTTGGCTGGTCCCGTCGGTACGCTGCAAGAGGTGTTTCAGACCAACTTTGCGTTCGCCCGCGCCGTGCGATTGCTCGCGCAGAACATCCATCCCGGCTACTGGCAAAGTGCGCGCCCCGATTCGCTCGGCTATCGGCCCGATCAGATCATGCGCTACAGCGAAGGCAACCTAAACCGGCTGCGCATCATCGGTGAGCTACACGTGAAGAGCGACAAGGTGCTCGACCCGGACAAAATCCCCGAGTTTGACGCCGAGCTTACACCTGCGCACCTGTACCACGAGGCCAGTTGGGAAAACCGGGCCCAGTCGAGCCGGACGAGTGCCCGTGACTTCGTAGAGGCGGTGCTTCTCGACGTCCATCGCGCTCAGTATCTGCAAAAACACCCGGTGGTGATGCCTCGGCAGACCCTGCTCCAAGACCGCTTGCTGGGGGATGCCGAAGAGACGCTGCTTGGACTCGGCGGCGGTGCTCGTCTGCAAGAGCTGCGGCGCGAAGCTCGAAAGTACAACCTCGAAGAGTCCGGCAGCCGAATCCATAGCGACTTCATCGAGCCTGAGTCCCTGTTTTGGGAAGTCTTCCATCGATTATCCGACGGTGAGCGTGCCGCGATTGCCCGCGAAGCGATCTCTGGGTTTGTGAACCGAGTTCATGAGTCGGCGACCTGTGATCCTCGACACCAGCCCGAACACGATCCGATGGAGTGGCACCGGCACCGCATCCATCCGCTGTTGTGGAATGCGCTCGCCGCTGAAAAGAGCGGACACTCCGAGCGAGATGTGCCACAGCGCGAATACCGCCTGTTCCTGGCCGACAAAGACCGACTGCTCGCCCGCCGCCCGGTGTGGTCGATCGGAAAGTCGGCGGCACCCTGGGATTAATTCCCCACCACTGGCGCAAAGAATCGACGATTTCCCCCGATCCCTCGTGGCGAGCCGTCGTAGTAGGGGTGAGGGGGAGAGTCCCACCCAATTTCCCGTCGCTGATGGCCATTTTGCGATCCTTTCCGGCTCCGAAAAAAGGTGCTAGAAGCCAGATCATTCCGGGCATGTATCGGAATGGAAGGATGAGTCGATCATGGCACCACGCCGCATCGCGCTGTTTGCAGACGGGGGATTTCTAGCTCACACCACACGGGTTCTTGAGGTGGGACGAGCGCTTCGGACCCGCTTCGGACACGAGGTGCTGTTCTGCTGCGATGGACCGTATGCACGACTGCTGACGCAAGCGGGATTTCCAGTTCGTCCGGTGTACTCGGTCGATCGCGAAGAAACGTTGCGGCTGGCACGACGAGCGGGCGCCTGCGATTTACGTTGGTGGCGACAGGTCGCCGAAGATTCGGTGCGGTCGGATTTGGAAGCGATCGATGAGCTCAAACCGGACCTGGTCGTCGGGGATCTGCGAATGTCGCTGACGACCAGTGCGCGGGCGCGAGGGGTGCCGCTGGTGTCGCTGACCAATGGTGCCTGGACCAGTCGCTTTGCCGAGCCGATATCGGTGCCCGATGGGCATCTATCGGAAAAAATCCTGGGGAAGAAACTGTCGGCGGCCCTGTTTCCGGTCTTAAAACGGCTGCTGATTTGGTACTGGGCCCGAGGCTTCGACGGGGTGCGTCAGCGACTGGGGTTACCCAAGCTCGATACGATGTATGACCTGATCGAAGGCGATCTTACGCTACTCGCCGATCTGCCCGAGTACTTTCCGATCGTGCCATCGCCACCGACGTTCCGTTACATTGGTCCGGTCCGGTTCCGTGAGGCCCTGCCTCGGCCAAAGTGGCTGGGACAGTTATCACGCGATCGTCCCACGCTCTACTTCACGATGGGTTCGACGGGCGATGCGCGGTTCTTCAGTGAAGCGGTGCGAGTCTTCGGTGACAGCGAGTATCAGGTGCTAATCACCACCGCCGAGCTACCCAGCGAGCAGTTTGCCCAGCACTCGAATATCTTCGTCGAAAAGCTTGCGGACGGTGATGCGCTGATGGCGGCCTCGCACGTGACCATCACCCACGGTGGCAACGGCACGATCTATCAGGCGCTCGGACAGGGTGTGCCGGTGATTGGGATACCGACGATGTTTGATCAAGAGATCAACCTGAGTCGGGTCGAAAAGCTCGGAGCAGGCAGACGAATGCGATTGCGCGACTGCAAGGGCGAGACGCTCAAGCAAGCGGTCGAGTCGATCCTCCACACGCCATCGTATCGGCATGCAGCACAGAAGCTCCAACGGCGGATTGCGACGATGGACGGACCGACCAACGCGGCGCTGCATATCAATCACCTCCTCATCACTCGCGACCCACTGGCGGTGCCACGAGAAGCCGAGTCAAGCTGGGCGGTCCCGGAACCGACGATGCCCGCCGAACCGCTCCTGCACCCCATTGCCGGTTAGGCCCATGCCAGCACAAAGCGCGTCCGCGCCATCCGACAAAATCGAGAGGCTGACCCACGGCGAGCGATGGTTTCTCGACGGTTTTTCAGTGATGCAGCTCCCAGGCGGCTGGGTGACTCGGCTGTGTGACATGAGCCAATCCCAGCGCGTCGTGACCTTGCTACGCCAAGCCGGAATTGCAGCGACCTATACCCATGTCGTGGTGCGAGCGGTGGCGCTGGCCCTTTCGCGCTGCCCGGAATCGCACCAGATGGTCTGTGGATACCGCCGCATGCGTCCATCGAGAGTCGACATCGGCCTGTCGGTGGCCGGCCAGACCAGCTATGCACCGGTGCTGGTCATCGAAGACGCGGCCTCTCGTCCACTCGCCGACCTGGTGCAGTTCCTCAAAGAAGAGGTACCGAAGACCCACGAAAAGGAACTTCGCGATCTGGAAGGGATGAAGCGCAACGGCTGGTTGGTACCGATCGGCTGGCTGCGACGGATGATCCTGCGACTGCTCGGCAACATGTTCTGGTTTCGACGCAAGCTGGTCGGAACCTTCCAGATGACTTGTCTGCGGCACGTCGACTCGACCAACCCGCTGATGTTCTATTCGGGAGCGGCGCTGGGCGTTGGCGAAGTACGCGATCGCGTGGTTGCCGTTGCGGGCCGTCCCGAGGTCCGTCCGACGGTCA
>CALLYL010000055.1 GCA_937859535.1 uncultured Myxococcales bacterium | reverse complement strand
GGACCAGTAGGGTCTAGTTCATTAGCGGGTGTTACTAGATGCGGGAACCAAGCGGCCATAAAACTACACAAAAGTCACCAACCACACCGAGAAGATTTATCGGACGAACCAACCTTATTCATATATTGATAAATAGATTATTAAACGGCGATAGTTGCTCTATTGTTGGGCCACCGCATATAGGGAAAACCACATTACTGAGACACTTACAAAACGAGTTTGTAAACCTCGCAAAGGAATATAGCAACGAACGAATCGTTAAATTTCTCTTTTTTGACTGCCATATGATTCCAGTCAACTATACGCCCAAAGATTTTTTCAGACAACTCTGGATGCGAATTGATCGACTGTTCCCGGAAGGAGGACATTGTCGCGCACTAACTGAGCTACTAAAGGATCCGACCGAGCCATGGTCTATGCGTGAACTATTTTCTCAGCTAGCTTCCACTGGAAGGAGAACCGTTCTATTACTCGATGAGTTTGATGCCCTATTTCGACACGAACACTTGCATCACAGTGAATTCTTTGGTCCACTTCGTTCGCTTTCATCTACCACTGACGGCGGACTGACGCTGATCACAGCTAGCCGCTTATCTGTGGCAGACATGAATCGGTGTACTCAGGAGCAGAACCCGACTGGCTCTCCATTCTTTAATAACAATATTCAACTCTCACTTAGGCCTTTCACAGAGGACGAAGTAGAGCGACTTTTCCAACTGTCTGATCTTAATAATGTCGAGCGTTCATTGATAAGCGCTGCCGCTGGTCGACACCCCTTCCTCTTGGAATCTGCGATCATGGTCTTGATCGAGACTCGAACATTTTCTCCCTCACAAAAAGAGATGTTTGACATATTGTCGGAGCGAGTATCTGCGCACTGCGCAGATCAGTGGCATTGTCTTTCAAAATCACAGCAGCACGCTCTTCGGATGGTCATTTGTGGGGAACAGCAGTCTTCTATTTTAGCCGAACTAAGCAGTGCTCTCAATCACCTTTGTGCCGATGGAATAGTGGAACGAAATGGCGCTGGGTTTCGGATCGCATCAGGACTATTGTTAGACTGGATTGACCGCCATATTCGTGAAATCGAGAGTGCCCCATCTCATACTCCGCTTGGCCGGCCAAAGGTCCGACAATTGCTGAATTCTGTTCTTACCACTGATTCGAGCTTCGATGCGTTCTGTCTCGACTACTTCCCTAGAGTCCATCGGCAGTTTGCCATTGGAATGGATCGTGAACAAAGAATTAATCTTCTGCTCCAATGGGAAGAACTCTCAGAGATTGTGGATGCACTCCGACTGCCGACAGTCTCAGGCTGCATTCCGCAATGAATCAGCAAATAATGAATCAGCAAATGGTGAGAATTCTGAGTTGGTGTGTAGCTTCGATGAGAGGAAGGCCGATGTACTAGTCTCGGACAGCGGTCTAGTATACGACAACGACTAATCGGAGCACGGCGGTGCAATCCATCCCGAGCGCCACGCTCCTGAGGTAGCGGTGTTACCCCGCATTCCACCAGGTCACAGAGCTTGTTGACCTATCGATCAAACTTCAGGATCTCGATGGCTTTGTCGATGCTGGGCTTGATCTGTTTGACCAACTCCAAACGCTAAATCATCCCGAAGTAGAACTCGCGCTCGACGAAAGACATCTTCTCGGTTCGCGTCCACATCGGCAGTATCGTCGGCGAGCATAGTTCCCTTGATCACTGCCCAGTTCCTCGTTCCGTCCCGACTTTTTGAGATACCATCGCCGCGTGACGACTCCAGCGGTTCCGCAGCAGGCGCAGAGTTTTCGGGAGATTCAAGTTGGAAGAGACGAAACAGAAGCTCGCCTAGCTGCCTGGGGTTCCAGTGCCTAAGGCAAAGACCATGGACTGCTAGCCGTGAACGAAGTGGGTCATGTTCCCGTTTTGTACCGACTTGGATAGACTAGAAGACCATGTCGACTGCTCCCCGTGCTGATGTTTTGATTGTGACTGTGACCCGCGTCGAAACGCGGGCTGTGCTGGCGGCGTTTGCGGTAGCGACGGGACAGAAGGCCTCGACGGTGTCCATTGGTGACAAGATATATCGCGATCTTGGGACAGTGAATGGTGCGCGGGTCTTTCTTGCGCTGTCGGAGATGGGTACGGTAGGGCCTGGTTCTTCGCTCCAATCCGTGGGGAAAGGAATTGCGGCGCTGCGTCCCTCAGCGGTGGTCATGATCGGCATCGCGTTCGGAGTGAACGACCAGAAGCAGTCCATCGGTGACATCCTCGTGTCACGTCAGCTCATGCTCTACGACGCGCAGCGGGTGTCGGCGACGCAGATTGTGCCGCGAGGCGACCGCGTCCACTGCTCGACGTGGCTGCTCGATTATCTGACGAGCGCGGAGCTGGACTGGACCGGTCCGAAGGTGCGCTTCGGTCTTGTACTGACGGGCGATACGCTCGTTGACAACGTCGACTATCGCGACCAACTCCGTAAGCTCGAAGTCGAAGCCATTGGAGGAGAAATGGAAGGCGCGGGTCTGTACGTCGCATGCCAGGACGCCAAGGTCGACTGGGTGCTGGTCAAATCGATCTGCGACTGGGCAGACGGCAACAAGGCGCAGGACAAGGACGTCAGACAGGAGCAGGCCGCCAAAAACTCCGCCGAGTTCGTCGTCCACGCACTCCGTCACGCCGAACTCAATGCGAAAACGAGTACTGCGCAGCCGTCGACTCCGGCGATGAGCCAGCATCAAGAAGTCGGCACTGTGACCGTCTCTGGTACAGGACATACCATCGTATTCCAGCAAGGCAGCAGTGGGAATGTCCCGGCTATCAGTCCGAGCAATTTCACAAGCCCGCAGAGCATCGTTGGTCAGCGAAGCCCTACCCGAGCCAGTCTGCGAGCACTCTTGGGCGAAGTCCTGCGAACCTCGTCGGATGTGCAGTCGTTCCTCATCGACTGGTTTCCCGACGTTGCCAGACGAATCAGCGGTGGCATGACCCGTGACGCCATCGAAAACCTGCTGTTTCAGATTCGCGACACCGACGAAATCCTCGCCAAGCTGCGGGAACACGACGCAACACGGGTGAATCGGTATGAGTCGCTACTGAAGTGGTCTGACGCTGGGTAAGGGGACATGCAAGGGGGGCGACGGACTGTTTGACCTGCAGATGCAAGAGGGTGTGTGGCGACCAGAATACGTGGGTCCGTGTGGGACCGAGGCTTGCCACAACACAGAGCAATCGACTAGTTTCGCGAAATGCCATCTGGTGAAGACGATCTAGGACGGGGGGCCACGGATCGCCCGGCCAGCCAGCAGCAGAGCATCGGCGAAGTCTCCTTTGGCTCTGGTAGCAACAACCAGGTCATCGTAGAGATCAGAACGGACCGACCGGGCCACCAGCAGTCCGCCGGTAGCGGCC
>CALLYL010000054.1 GCA_937859535.1 uncultured Myxococcales bacterium | reverse complement strand
TTGCCGCTGGATTCACCGTCGAAGAAGTGGATGCGATCTTCGGCTCGCCGCTCGGTCGTCCCAAGAGCGCCGTATTCCGCACCGCCGACATGGTTGGACTCGACACGGTCATTGACGTCGCCCAAAACTGCTACGACAACCTCATCCACGACGAGTCCCGTCAGACCTTCGCCACGCCCGAGGTCATCCGCGAGATGGTCCGCCGTGGCTACAAGGGTGACAAGACCGGTAAGGGCTTCTATCAGAAGACCAAAGAGGGGCTGCTCGTCCTCGATCTCAACACCCTCGAGTACCGGGCGCAGCAAAAACCACGCTTCGAGTCACTCGGTGCGGTCAAGAACCTGACCGAGACCGCCGATCGCATCAAGTCGGTGCTATCGGGCTCGGATCGCGCCGCTGAGCTGGCCTGGAAGGCGACCGCCCTGCTCTTTTCGTACTCGTCACGCCGGATTGGACCTCGCAGCGAAGTCGACGGCAACCAGCAGGACGCACCGATCGCCGACGATCTGTTCCAGGTCGATCGCGCCATGCGCTGGGGTTACGGCTGGGAAATGGGTCCGTTCGAGATGTGGGACACCGTCGGTGTCAAAGCCAGCGTCGAGCGGATGGAAAAAGGCGGCGTGCGTCCCGCGCAGTGGGTCCACGACATGCTCAGCGCCGGTCGAACGTCGTTTTACAGCGGCGAGCCGGGCCAGAAGCACTACTTCGACCTGCAATCGAAGCACGAAGTGGCGCTGCCGAAGTCGCCGCGTGAACTGCCGCTGGCTGGATTGGCCTCGCAGGGATTGGTCATCGACAAAAACGACGGAGCGCGACTGCTAGACCTGCACGATGACGTCTATGCGCTCGAGTTCCAGACCAAGATGAACTCGATCGATGGCGACGTGATCGGCCTGCTCAACAAGGCGATCGAGATCTGCGACGCTCGCAAAAAGGCGCTGGTCATCACCAACGAATCCACCGACGCGTTCTCCGCCGGTGCCAACTTGATGCTGATCGTGATGGCGGCGATGCAGGGCAACTGGACGATGCTCGAAAAGGTCATCGCCGATTTCCAGAACGCCAACCAACTGCTCCGTTTTGGACCAGTTCCCGTCGTCGTGGCACCGTTTGGCCTGACGCTGGGTGGTGGGGCCGAAGTGACCATGCACGCCGATGCGGTCCGCGCCCACGCCGAGCTGTATATGGGCCTGGTCGAGGTCGGTGTCGGTCTACTTCCCGGTGGTGGTGGCTGCAAAGAGCTGCTGTGCCGACTGCTGGCGACGCTGCCTGACAACGCCGATCCGTTCCCCTCGGTGCAGCGAGCATTCGAGACGATTGGCCTTGCCAAGATCGCGACCTCGGCGGAAGAGGCCCGCAGCCTCGGCTTCCTGCGTGAATCCGATGGTATCAGCTTCAACCGCGATCACCTGACCTACGACGCCAAGCAGCTTGCGCTCGGACTGCTCCGCGCTGGCTATCGTCCGCCACGGCTGCGTCAGGTTCGGCTGCCAGGACCGTCGGGCTACGCCAACATTCGCTCGAGCTTGCAGATGATGCTCGAGTCGCACCAGATCATGCCGCACGATCTCACCGTCGGAAGCGCGCTGGCCAAGGTGCTTACCGGCGGCAACACCTCGCCGACCATCCGCATGACCGAGCAGCAGCTCCTCGATCTCGAGCGCGAGCAGTTCCTGGTGCTGTGCGGTGAGCAGAAGACCCGCGATCGCATGATGTACATGCTCCAAAACAACAAGCCGCTCCGGAACTAGGACCGGCCTCGACTTAGGAATCCGCATGTCCAGCCTCTGGGATGTCGAAATCCTCAACCGGGGCGCAAAGTGGGTCGATCTGGTGGTGACGCTTCACCATCCAGACGCCGGCCCGTTCCCGGAGTCTCCGGGCTTTGCGCTTCAGCTTCTGCTCGTCCCGGCCTATGGCTACGACGAATCCTACAACTTACAAGCGAAGGGCCCACTCGGTGCCGAGTTTAGCGAGACCGAGTTTTACGACGCCGAGACCGTAGAAGAGCGCGCAGACAAGTACATCTCGTCGGTGCGAATCTACAAGGCGGTCAACGTGCCGTTTGTCGAAAAGACGGTTCACGCAGGCATCGACAAGCGAGTGCTTGCACGCGGCATCAAGAAAAAGAGCGCCGCGTGGCAGCCCGCCTGGGATGACGAGTGGCGCGCCTACTGGGCCGATCCAACGCGGGTTCCTTCGGCTCGCTATCGCATCGAGGTCAAAGATCCGCGCTGGGTCGAGCACCTGTCGCCCGGCTCGATCTTCGATACCGCTTCGTGGTGTCCGTCGGGTCCGTGGGTGAATCAGAACCGCGACGAGTCCTTACCGACTCCTGCCGATGCAATTCTGTCGCCCTGGCTGGTCGGCTTCCAGCTCGCGGAAGTCCCACGCGGAGAGCGGATGATGGATGCCCAGATGATCGAAAATCTGGCCTCCGCTGGCCCGGCTCTCGCAGGAGCAGAACTGGAGGCGGCCCTGGCTGCACACAAGCAATTTCTGGAGGCCGGCAATCGCGAAGGGAATTGGCAACTCCTGTCGGTGAGCGGGCTGCCGCTGTGCATCTATCAAGCCGATGGTGAAAAGCTAGGCGAGCAGCTCGTGCTGCGGATGAAGCAGATTGCCGAAGGCGAGTCTGTGCGTGGCAAAGATGTCGGCTTTGCGGATCTGTCCGGCTGTATCTGTCGCGGCGTGGATTTTCGTGAGGCCAAGCTCGATGGCTGTGCCGCAGTCGATTCCTATTTCGATCGCTCACACTTTGACGGAGCCTCGCTGCGCCTGACCGACTTTTCGGGATCGAGCCTCAAGGGCTGTTCGTTCGTGGGTGCAGATCTGCGCGGCTCAGACTTCGAGCACACCGACCTGACCGGTGCCGATTTCACCGATGCAAACCTCACCGGAGCACGCTTCCCGGGAGCCGTTCTCGATGGTGTTCGCCGCAACGGAGTGATTGCCCCAACGCCTGCTCGCATCGAACCCGCCAAGTCGAAAAAATCAGCAACCAAGACGACTCCCAAGGCCAAGTCTTCTGCCAAGTCTTCGGCGAAGCCCAAGGCCAAGTCTCCTGCCAAGCCAACTCCCAAGTCCAAACGGAACGGAAAGTAAAGACGAGGAGTCTTCCTACGTCCGCGATTCAGCGTGCGGGCGCAGGAGGACTCTGAAACTGGACAAAGAAAAGAGAGTGGGGCGAAACGGAGAAGGTTCTCCGTTCGGTGGGAGTACGCCTACTTTACGAGATTAGGGCGCGGGCTCGACAAAGCTGGTGTCGACCGAGGTCGGGTTGTTGACGTGCAGGGTATGCGCCGCCTCGACCACGCCGCTCTTCACATCGCTCAGGCGATAGTGAATGGTGAGCTTCTTGGCTTCCAGGTTGATGATGTGATAGGTCAGCACCTTGTCGGCGCTGCGCTTCTTGGCCTCGTCGAGCAGGCACAGATCCTCGCACGACATTCCCGAAGCCAGCGCTTTGCCATCGATCACGGTGTCGATCTTCTTGCGCGTCTCGACGCGGGTATCGGTCGCGTAGTTGTGACGATGACTCTCAATCACCTTCATCTTCTGATTCTGGGTCAGGTAGTTGGTAATGACCTCGTAGGCCAGACGATCGCTGCCGCCGCCGCCGCCAAAGCCACCAAACAGACCCTTGCCACCGAGCGGGCTGCCCGACTTGCCACCGCACGAGGTCGGCGACTGACAGCCACTATCACAGGCATTGCTGTCTGCAACGCTAGCAACCCACACCTTGGCGTTCTGCGGGGCAGCCTTCGAGGTAAATGCCTTGATTGACTCCGCCAGCATGTTGGTATGGAAGTGGGTGCAGCCCGAGGCTGCTGAAGCTAGAACCAGACACAAAGCCGAAAACGAACGCATGTAATCTCCTTGAGGGTTTTCAGGTAATCCGATGTCGGATGTGTGGGTGACTACCATGCCTTCGCCTACCCCGGCAAGCCTATATTGGTCCGATCTCATGCAAAAATTTGACAGGCAACGGACTCATGCATGGGGAAACCTCCCGAGGAGGGAGCAACCGCCGCCGCAGACAGCCTGGCCGAATCAGCCCGGCCTGGTGTGCTGCGACAGGTAATGACGAAGAGAGGAGCGGCGGGAAATGGAGGGAACCGGAGCGAACCGCAGAACGTCGCTTACCAGCCGCACTTTTGCGACTTGGTCTGGTCCTTCAGGAAGGTGATGAGCGGCGCATAGTAGTCCAGCATGGCCGCACCATCCATCTTCTGGGTGCCTGCAATCGCCTCGAGTGCTTCCGGCCACGGCTTTGAAGACCCCATCTGTAACATCGTCTTCATCTTGTCGCCCGCCGCCTGGTTTCCATAGATCGAACACTTGTGGAGTGGCCCCGTAAATCCAGCCGCCTGACACAGCGCACGATGGAACTGGAACTCGAGAATCCGCGCCAAGAAGTAACGAGCATAGGGGACGTTGCTCGGGATGTGATACTTGGCACCAGGATCGAAGTCGGCATCGGTCCGAGCGATGGGAGGCGCGACGCCTTGATACTTGGTACGAAGCTCCCACCAGCGCTTGTTGTACTCCTCTGGCTTGACCTTCCCAGAGAACACTTCCCAGCGCCACTGATCGAGCACCTTCCCAAACGGGAGGAATGCCACGTGCTCTAGCGCATCGTGCAGAAGGAACGTGGTGTCCTCGACCTGCGTACCTGGATCCGCGAGCCCGATCTTTTGCAGATAGCTTGGCGTAATCGACAGCGCGATCGCGTCGCCAATCGCCTCATGGAAGCCGTCGTTTGCCCCCTGCTGAAACAGCAGCGGCAGATCACGGTAGTACCAGTAATAGTAGTCGTGTCCTAGCTCGTGATGGACGGTGCGGAAGTTGTCATCATCAAGTTCGATGCACATCTTGATGCGCAGATCGCCACGCGAGGTAATGTCCCAGGCACTCGCATGACAGACCACTTCCCGATCCTTCGGACGCACGAACATCGAGCGCTTCCAGAACGTGTCCGGAAGTGGGTCAAAGCCGACGGACTTGAAGAAGGATTCGCCCATCTTCACAAGCTCGACCGGAGTGGTCTTCTTCTGCTGGAACTTGGCCTTGAGACTGACTCCTTGCGACTTTCCTGGCTGCGCGACCAGCGGGAAGATGTTCCCCCACTCTTGCGCCCACATGTTGCCAAGCAGGTGCGCCGGAATTGGACCGGTTTCGGGAACGCGATTCCCATAGGTCTGGCGAAGCCTCATCCGGGTGTAACAGTGCAGCATCTCGTACAAAGGCCGAACCTGCTCCCAGAGTCGCTCGGTCTCGGCGGCAAACGCCTCTTCCGGCATATCGTAGCGCGAGCGCCACATCGCCCCGACGTCTGCATAACCCGCGTTCTGTGCGCCTTTGTTGGCGAGCACAACGTAGCGGACATAGGAGCCGCGCAGGGTCTTGGCCAGATCGTGCCAGCCGGTCCACGCTTCGAGCAGCTCATCGTAGTTGCGGCTCGTTGACAGGGTCCGGCTCAGATCGTCGAGCGTCAGACACCCTCCCTTTAGCCGTGGCGGACAATATTTCGCTTTGCCGTAGGAGGTTTCCATCGACGCAGCGAGCTGTGCCAGCTCCGCCCGCTCATTGGCGTCCGGTGGCGAGGGCAGGTCTTGGGCGAGCTTGAGCAGATCAAACTTCCGCCGCAGCTCGGTCGGGAGCTGGACGTTGTCAAACTGTGCCGCTTCTTTGATCTTCTTGCCAACCAGCTCCATCACCTGCTCTTGCGCTTGCGCGTTGAGCTGCTCGGTATCGGTGGTGATGTTGGTGTTTTGCGCAAACTGAACCCGCTGCGCATAGCTCCACATCACACGGAGCTGCGTCTCGGTTTGGTCCATGAAGGCGCGGGCGTCAGCCTCGGTCGGTCCAGTGGGCTTGGGCGGCGGGGGTGGAGTGGTGACCGCAGGCGGAGGATCGGGCTTGAGCGGCCCGATGGGCTCGCAGGGCGTACAGCTCGAAAACGAAGCGGCCAGCCACAGCGAGGAAGCAAGACAGAACAACGTTGGTCGCCGAGAAAGCGACCGGGGAAACCTAGGGCTCGACATACAACCTCCAAGAACGAAGGTGGCGCTATACCATACGGCCCAGGTAGCGCCAAGCGAGACGCTGTATCATCACAACTAGGCAGCGCATGAACGAAACGTCTTGGCACAAACGGGCTCGCATGTCGATCTTGGGTGCTTGCTTGCTGGCACCGCTGCGAACGACGGCACAACCGGCCTTGCATGAACCGGTGCAGGTACCTCGGCTGCGCTGTCATGACGGGGTGTGCAGACCGGATGGGGCCCAACCGGATGCGATGCCCGAAGCGGTGATGAGTGGCGATGGTTTGATCACATCTCCGTCGGGAGGACGTACGCCGATCGGTCATGAGCAGATTTTCGCGAGCGGTGCGACCACCGGCAACTTGGCGCAGTCGCAAGGCCCGAAGCCGGGCACCGATCCACCGCCGGTCCGTCGCTCGCGTATTTTGCCGGATTCGGCTACGGGGCCCGAAACTGGCGGAGAACGGCTCTATCACGAGGTGTTCCAGCCAGCGGTCTATCCATATAAGCGAATGAGCGTGCTCGATGCGGTCGATGATGACGGCGCGATGAAGCTGCGCAGTACGGACCCACGACGCATTGACGTCACCAAAACTCCGGTCGGGCCGGGTCGGGATCCGTTCTACGGGTCCGTGGTGGTGGACTTCGTCGCTGGTCAGCCGGTGCCGCTACCGACGCCGGCGGCAGGTTTTCGCATCCTGTCCTACCGCTCGGTTCCAGCACGCTCGCTCCAATTTCAGGTCGATAGCGCCGAAAACCTGTATGCAACGTCTCCGACGGGAGGTCGCCATCGGTTGATCTATTTGATGGACGTTGCGCCGCGCTATTTCGCTGGACCGCTGCTGTCGCCCGGTAGCCCGGCACCGCTGCTCGCTGATGTGCCCGATGATCTGCTGGTCTCACTGCCCCGTCGCCTACAGCGAGAAGCCACCGCCGTGCTGCGTCACATCGGGGTACGGACCTCGTCGGGTTCGGACTACCAAGCGGTGCTGGCGCAGCTCGTAAACTATTTTCGTGGCTTTTCCGTTGGCGAGCTTCCCGAGGAAGGGGCGGGCGACCTATACCTCAAGTTGGCGATGTCTCGTCGCGGTGCGTGCCGTCATCGCTCGTACGCCTTCGTGATTACTGCGCTGCAGGCAGGGATCCCGGCGCGCTACGTCGAAAACGAGCTGCATGTCTTCGTCGAGGTCTGGATTCCCGATGCACGCGGCAGGGGCGGCTACTTCCGACGCATCAACTTGGGCGGCGCGCCGCTCCAGCAGCGAGTGGTCGACGGAGAGAACAAAACCCCCTATCGCGAAAAGGGCAGCGACCCGTTCCCCAGCCCCCCAAGCTTCACGAGCGGAGTCCCTCCCGAAGTTCGTGGCCAGCCACCTCATCGCGAGAGCAGCAGCGGCACGGGTCCATCCACCAGTGAATCGAACGGCACCTCATCGAGTGGCAACAATCCCGCTGGTCCACCCAGCAGCGGTAGCAGCGGAAACGCAAGCGGGGCTGGCAGCGGCCAGAGCGGCAAAAGCCAGAGCGACGGTCGTGCTGAAAAAGGCAGTCCCTCTGGTTCCACGACGAGCAAGCCGGGTCGCGTCGAAAGTGGCAGCGCAACCGATTCCGGAACCGGAAGCGGACCGACGAGTAGCTCCCGCGAGGACGCCGAATTACAGCTCGAAGATGACCCAAGCCAGCCCGAAGACCATCGCAGCGAACTCGGACACAGCCTGGCCACGACTCAAGTGTCGATGCAGGCCGCAACCCAAGCCTACCGTGGCGGCTCTCTATCGGTACGTGGCGTGGTTCGATCGACAGGCAGCAGTGCCAGCGGACTCGAAGTGCAGGTGATCCTTGCCCTTTCTGGTGGATCGCGAGTACTGGGTCGCGCCGTCAGTCAATCCGATGGTCGCTTTTCCATCGATATCGATCTGCCAACGGATCTACCGCTTGGGAACTATCGCTTGATCGCTCGGGTCCGAGGCGATGAGACCCGTCGCGGCAGCAGCAGCGGACGCTATGACGCGCTCGTCACCAATCACTAACCCACCACCCATCTGTGACAAGCCAGGCGCTACTTGTCACTGGGCCGCGAGTTGGCATCCGAAGCCACCGATGGGGTCCGCCGGGACTTCACAGATCGTGCGCTGAGCCGCTCCTTTTGCTCCCGCTTGGCGTTGGCCTCGCCGGCTGAAAGGCTCCAGCCGTACAAGAACATCATGAGGCTCCCGATATACACCAGGTTGCCGACTCGTGGTGACAGAAGGCTCGCGTTGGCCACGAAAGCATAGATCAGTGGAACGAGCCCCAAAAAGTAGAATCGCCGGATGATGGAAACAGAACCCAGCGTCAGCGCTCCTGCGATCACAATCATCTCGAAGGCAATCACCTGCGGTCTGGGAATGTCTGCGCTCCACGCGAGAACGCGCTGAACGAAATTTTGGACCAACACGACGAATATCAGTGCCCAGGTGTTCCGATGCACCCGATGATTGAGGAGAGTTCTCCAGCGCAAAAGTCCGAAGGTCAACGCCCCTGAAATCATGATCAACGAGACGACTATCGGCTCGCGATGGTTGAACGGATGATTCCAGCGGAGAAACTGCACCAGGACAAACAGCGAAAGCGCGACCCCAACGAAACCACGAGCCAGCAGCCGGCGCAGACCGACTCCCGAAGCAATGTCATCGCTATGCTCTCTCGATAGCGCAGACAGCAGCTCTGCCATCGAGGAAAATCGCTTGTCAGGCTCGGCGTTAAGCCCGCGAAGCAAGGCGCGATGGACTTCTTCCGGCACCGAGCTGTTGTTCGGTCGCGCATTTGGCCGCCCATAGACATTCTCTGCATAGTCCGCCATGGTCTTGCCAGCAAACGGCAGGCTGCCATACAGCGCTTCGAACAGAGACGCGCAGAAGCTCCACTGATCACTGCGAGCGTCGACGTTGCCGCCCCGATACTGTTCCGGGGACATGTAGCCAAGGGTTCCCGCGATGACCCCAGCCATCGAGATTCGACCCATCGCCCGCAGCTCGGCATGCTCCGAAGAAGATGACGCCAGCCCGAGATCCTCACTACCAACGCGAGCCAAGCCAAAATCGACGACCCGAGGACGACCATCGTCACCGATGAGAACATTATCTGGCTTGAAGTCTCGATGAACCACGTCGGCGTCATGGGCTGCTTGCAGAGCAATTCCGACTTGCAGATACATGCCCAGAATGTCACGCCACTGATGACTGCCTTTCGCCTGCCACTTCAGTAGCGTTTCTCCCTCGACATACTCCATCGCAATATGAATCAGTCCATCTGCTTCATTTACCTCGTAGATGGACACGACGTTGGGATGAGAGATGCGGGCCGCAGCGCGAGCTTCACGAAGGATTTGGAGACGCTGTCGTTCACTGCCGGCCTTGGGCTTACGTAGGATCTTCAGCGCGACCTTGCGATCAAGCTGTTCGTCGTACGCGGCGAACACCGTGCCCATGCCACCAGCGCCGATTTCCTTGAGTAGCATAAAGCGACCAAGTCGGGTCGTGCGCACGACCACCTTGGACTCATCGGGGATCGAGCCATCGCCCACATCACCGTCTTGCGTTGGTGCTGTAGCCGATTCGGGCCACTGTTCGTTCACTGTCCGCCTGTCCAACACGGCCATAATCCTCTAAGACTACTGCTAAGACTGCTGTTATTTTGTCGACGGGTTGGCACAGGTGCGCCAGATGCAACTATCGATCCACAGACCGCAGTGCCCCATGTCTACCGTCTCCACACGCTTGAAAAGAGTGCACTCACTCCCGTTCCGAGTCAACCGAACCGCCTCAATACCACCAAACTGCCCCATTGCATCAGTCTGACCCGCGCATCAGGTGGTCTGGGCATCACGACTTCTCCGACGAGGATGAGCCGTCTTCCATATAGTATGAATGGCACGGCGCTTGCTGCCGACGTCCGGCATGAAAGCGCCAATTGTGACCACGGGAGCAAGGAACGACTCTTCGAGAAATACTCCGTCTGGAAGCGTTGCACCTGCGTGTCCTCCGGCCTGTCCGCATTCCACACACTGTCCTTTGTACGAGGAGTTCGGCAACCGTCGCTTGCTCGGGATCTGGAAGGATCGCTACTGCAACACCAGGTACGAGACCTGTGCCCGCTTCCAGCTTTCACGCATCGGAGAGGTTGTGCCTCCGACCCTCCTGCCAAATGGAAAATTGCTGCGATAGGAGCCTACCATGAACGACTCTGTACAATATTGGCCAGCCTGGGCAGGTGCTGTTGGTCTCGCCGCCCTGTCGATCAGCTACTATGCGATTACCAAGCGTTATCTGGGCCTGTCCAAGAGCTTCGATCGCGTCCTGCGTGGCCAACGAGCTGAGGACTCAGCGGCACGGCTCCTCGCCAATCAAGCAGAGTTGGATGCAGCACTCCTGCGGGCCACCCAAGAGGAGTTTGGTCTAGACATCTCATCGCTGCCAGCTCCCAACGTAGAAGCCGACCCCCCACCGCCGCACACCCCGCAGCGCCCACTCCTCACCTGGTCTCATCACGTTGCGATTCTGGTAGGACTCCTGCTCGGCGGCGTGCTCTCAGCAGGAATCAGCGGCGGCGGGCAGCTACGCTTCGTTCCCGATCCTGCGTATGTCCGGCAGCTCGGTGGATCGGGAATCTCCTGGGCCTTGCTGTTCCTGGGCGGAGTCCTGGCTGGATTCGGTGCCCGCCTGGCAGGAGGCTGTAGCTCGGGGCATGGCCTGACAGGTTGCAGTCGCCTATCACGAACCAGCTTCGCAGCGACCGCCCTGTTTTTTGGAGCAGGAATCCTTACCAGCCAGCTTGTTTTCGGGAGATCGCCATGAACAGAGTGATCGCACTGTGCCTGTTCGGAATAGGATTCGGATTCATCTTGCACAGAATCGGATTCGGCAATGTGCAAGAAGTACAGCGGATGTTCCTACTGCAGACTGCGCGGCTCCCACTGACCCTCTGCCTGGCGATTGGATTGCTGATTCCTTTTTATCGATTCATTCGCGAAAAACGAGAACAGATCTCGCACCGCATCACTTGGCGAACGGTGGTGGGTGCGCTTCTATTTGGGACGGGGTGGGCACTCTCCGCTGCGTGTCCTGGAACCGTGCTGGTACAGATTGGAGCGGGCTACATCCCAGGTTGCGCCGTGCTGCTGGGAATCATCTGCGGCGTGCTCCTGCATCAACAGGCGCAGCGACACTGGATTCCCGATGAGACCGCCAGTTGTGGAGACTGACGACCGCTGCTGGGTCCGAACCTTTTAGGTAGTGCCGATCTCCCACCATTCAGAGACTCCGAACCCCCAAAAGGGAGTCAGGAGTTCAGCGGTAGGTAAGGAACGCAGGAAGGGTGAACCGGAAGGTGTCAGCTAGTTGCAGCAGGCGGCGCGAAGGCTGTTCGTGCAGGAAACGGTCCTAAACTGCAAACCGTTGCCGAGCGTGCCACCGAGCGCGCCATAGGTGACCACCGTACCCTGCCACTTGAGGTGTGCAGAGGTATAGGTCAGATCGTTGCAGCTCTCTGACGTACCACGATCCGGCTCTGCAGGGCCCGCGAGCGGTCGGTTCCAGCTCGAGTTGAACACCCAGGCCTGAATGTTGGTGATCGCGGTCAGATCCTTGCCTGCGGCAGCGCTGGCGTAGATCTCGTACACGGAGCAGACGTGCGCCTTGGGCATCGCAGCGGTCTTGCACAGTGCGCCAGCCGACGCCATACCCACGTCGTTTCCGGCGACGTTGATCTGACCGATGGTGGCGTTCGCGCTCAGACCGACGAAGTAACCACGGCTCGGGCTCGCTGCGGTGAGGTTGTTCACCGTGGTGCTCAGCGCGTCGACGTTGGTCTTCAGCGTGGTGACGCGGGTAATGTCACTGTTCGAGATCGAGGCTCCACCCTTCGGCGTGCAAGACAGCGTCTTGAACTCACCACCGGCACCGGTGTTGGTCAGAAGCTGCCCCTCGCACTTGGTCAGGCCCGAGATGCCGTTACCCGGCGGGAATGCACAGACCAGCGAACCACCCTGATAGGTCAGAAACTCACCAGTCTTGCAGACCGGAAGCTTGCCAGTGACCTTGAGGGCGGCCAGGTTCTGGGCGATGTCGTCCTCGTTATAGTCGCTGCCCATCATCACGGGGGCGAGCGCTAGCAGAAATGCGTACTTCATCTTGCTCATGGTCAATCCCCCTTACAGACAACAAGCGATCGGCAGCATATCGCTGCACAGTGCGGTGTTGGGCGCTACGTTGCCCGCATTAAACTTCAGGCCCTTCGAGCCGCTCGATAGAGTGGTCCACTCGACTGCGGTGCCATAGTAGGTCGTGTTCCCACTGGACGTGTAGCTCGCGCAGTTATCGGAAAGACCGACGGTGATGGTCGGCGAGACCGAGCTCGTCGGATCCTTCCACGACTGCATGTAGACCCACGACTTGGCGACGCTGTCCGTGTCCTTGATCTTGCCACGGGCCACGTTCATGTACATGTCGTAGACCGAGCACATATATGCGCCCGCACCGAACTGAGCCGCACAGACCGCTGCCGCACCGGCGATGCCGCGACTGGCACCCATGACGATGTTGCCATTGGTCATGGCGGTGGTGACGCCCTTGAACTCGCCGTAGGTCAAGCGCGACCCGAGCAGGTTGTTCACGGTCGTCTCGATCGTGTTCAGCGTGTTCGATACCTGATTGACCGTGCGAACCGCATCGGCACCACCAGGATTTTCGTTGTTTCGATCGGTGCAGACAATGGTCGCACCGTCGAGAGAGGTGATCGCCTGCACGAGGGGATCGCAGTCCTTGAGAACCTGCGAGCCAACCGGCAAGGTGGTGCAAACAAGCTGCGCATTTTCGTCGGTGGTCAGAACCTGGCCACTCGTACAGTTATCTGGCAGCTTGACCTGGGTTCCGCCCGTGGTGTCGCTTCCGCATGCCATCAGCGGGGCGAACAGACACGCAACTAGGTACAGTTTCTTATTGCTAGTCCGCATGGATGTCTCCGTTTCCGCTTATCGGCAGCACGCGATCGGGAAAGTCTTGTCGCAAGTGGTCTGCGCGTTGATGGTGAACTGCATCGTCTTCGTACCGGCCGGCACAACCGTGTAGGTCGTATCTGCCCACGAAGCCGTCACGCCAACCCAACCCTTGGTGGAGTCACCCTGGGTGAAGCTGCCACAGTTCTCGCCAAGACCCGCGTAGTCGTCTGCTACCTGAGTGCTCGGTACACCGTTGACGCCGAGGTTCCGGTTCCAACCAATCATGTACACCCAAGCCTGCGGCATCGTGGTGTCCTTGGTGAACGCCGGGTTCTTGGTCGCCGCCGAGATATACAACTCGAACGGAGTACACATATGGCCGCCCTTGCCAAACTTGGCAACACAGGCGTCCACCGCGCCGTTGATGCCCACTGCCTGGCTGGTCGGGCCGACGATCTTGCCAGCGAACTTCACATCGGTCAGACCAACGAAGGTCGAGCCTACGCCCGACGGAGTCTTCAGGTCGTTGACCTTGGTGTTTAGGTCGGTGTACTTGGCCTCAAGGGCCGTCAACTGGGTGCCCAGTTCGGTGGTGGTGGTGCCAGTGCCCTTCTCGACACACTTGAGCATGCCACCCTCGACCGTGAGCGCCTGGCTCGCGGTGCAGACGGGGGCGCTCGCGGTGGTCGTCGAGACACTCACGCAGGTGTAGCCGCGGTTGGCATCTACACCGAGGAGCTGGCCATCCTTACAGTCAGGAAATACCAAACCGCCCTCGGGAATGACCGCTCCGGTGGTCGTTCCGCCGCCGCATGCCGACAGCAAAACGAAAAATGGTACAGCAAAGCTGCTCGTCGCATCACGCTTACGCATATCCCCTCCAACTAAAATTAGACACTTTACCTTTCTACGGTTCCGCCCTCGAGGCAAGCACATCGCACAAGCCTCCGAAATGACCCAGAAAGAAATGAGGCATTTAATATGTGCATTTCAATCCGCACAAATGTTGCGCCGTGCCGACGGCATGGGGTATTGCTTGCGCATGCATTTGCCTCGCGGTAGCCGTTTCGCTCTCGGCACGATTGCCCTGCCCGTCCTGCTTTCCGTCCTCGGTTGCCCGAACACGTCGGCGAAGCGCAATGCCGATGGCAAAAAGGGGTCGGTACTCGCGCAGATCGACGATGTGAGTATCACCGTGTCGGAGCTTGAGGATCGCATCAACAGCCAGACGCCCTACGTTCGCGCCCGCTACACCGGTGTTGAGCAGAAGAAAGAGTTTCTGGAAAACCTGGTCAAGTTCGAGGTGTTGGCCAGTGAAGCGCGACGCCAGGGACTGGATCACGACCCCGAGGTGGTGCGGGCGATGAAGCAGGTGATGATTCAGAAGCTGCTCAAGCAGCGCTTCGATCGGCTCAAAGCCGAGGACATCACCGATGATGAGGTCAAGACCTACTTCGACGGACACCAAGACGAGTTCAACCGTCCTCCCGAGGTCCGCGTCAGCATGATCCTGGTTCCCGATGACGAGACCGCCAAAAAAGTCCTGGCCGATCCCCGCTCGCGGGGACTGGAAAACGTCGGCTTTCGCGACTTGGTGACGCAATACAGCATCGACACGGACACCAAAGAGCGGGGTGGTGACCTGCGCTTCTTCGATGAGCGAAACCGGGAACTGCCCGCCGAGATCGTCACCGCCGCGTTCAAGCTAGCCAACATTGGCGATGTCAGTGAGCCGGTCAAGACCAAGCACGGGCTGGCAATCCTCAAACTGACAGGACAGCGTCGCGCTCTCACTCGCACCCTCGCCGAGGTCAGCCAGCAGATCCGTGCCAAGCTGTTCCGTGAACGTCGGCAGAAGCTGATGGACGACTTCGAACGCTCGCTGCGCCAAAAGTCCAAGGTTTCCGTTCACGAAGACAAGCTCGCCGAGGTTCGCGTCGATCTCTCGAAAGAAATCGGAGCACCCGAGGATCTTCGCCCCCCCAAGGGCACTGGCAGCTATCATCCACCGTTCCAAGATGCGCCCCAAGCTTCACCGATGCGCCCAGGAACCCCGATCCCCTCACCTTCCGCCAAGCCCGCGTCACCCTGATATCGGACGACACGTGACGACAACCGCTGACATCGGATGACAAGCGACGCTGCTGGACCAATTAAGATGAACGACATGACCACTTCCCAGTTCCGCCTACGTGGGCTGCTTCTGTCTCTGACCCTGGGTGCTTCGCTGCTCAGCGCCACCGCTTCTGCTGGCAACCTGCTCGATCGGGTCATCGCCGTGGTCAACGACGAGATCATCCTCGACACCGAGGTGCTGCAAGCTACCGAAATGGAAGCCCGCCAAGCCCTTGCCAACGTCGACCGTGACTCCGCCGAAGGCCAGCGTCGCTACGATGAGCTACGCCGCCGCGTCCTCGACAGCCAGATCGAAAAGCTACTCGTCGCCCAGTACGCCCGCGAGCAAAAGATCTACGTCAACGAAGAGGAAATGCGCAGCGCCATCAAAGACGTGGTGAAGAACAACAACCTCACAGACGAATCTCAGCTCCGCGAAGCGCTTAAAGGCCAAGGACTCACCTGGGACGCCTATAGCAGCATGCTTCGGCAGCAGCTCCTTCAGCTCAAGGTCGTCAACACCGCCGTCCGAAGCCGCGTCACCGTCGGAGATGACGAGGTCCGGGCCTACTACGCGCAGACCGTCCGTCAGGTCGCGGGCGATCAGCTCCAGGTCCGCATCCAACAGATCATCATCCCGGTGGGCAAGGGCGTGCCGCCGCAGATCGTTGCCGACAAGCGCAGCAAAGCCGCCAAAGTCGTCGAAGGGGCCCGCAACGGCCAAGACTTCCTGACCCTGTGCTCGAAGTTTTGCGAGGACGGGGCCAAGGGCGACGGGGATACCGGCCTGGTTTCCCGCAGCGAGCTGCCCGTCGAGCTGCGCGAGGTCGTGACCACCATGGATGCCAACGACATCCGGGGTCCGATCAAAAGCGAGCGGGGCTTTTACATCATCCGCTTGATGGAAAAGAAAGACGCCGAGGTCCGCCCGTTCGAAGAAGTCAAAGAAACGCTGCGTCGCCAGCTCTACGAACAGCAGGTCGAAAAGGCCGTGACGTCGTGGCTAAAAGAACTGCGCCGCAAAGCGCACGTTGACGTAAGACAATAAGCAAGAACCGACTTCGCGATCGGTTCGTGTGGTCGGTTCTTCCTTTCGGGGGCTGCCAGTGGATCTGCTGGATAAGTTCAATCGCTTCGCCAACCAGTTCAGCGACTTGCTCGGGGACATTGCCGATGACGTCCGTGCGCATGTCGAGCTGGCGGCGCAGCTTATGGAGCGCGGCGACTACGACTCGGCGATTCGCGAGCTGCACCACGCGCTCGACAAGCGTCGGGATCACGCCAGGGCCCACTACCTGCTCGGCTTGTGTTATCTGCGACGGGCCCAACCGGGTGACCAGGCAGCGGCCAAAAAAGCGCTGGCGGATGCGCTGGCGGCGCGGGGTGACTATGCCGAAGCCTATGTCGCCCTTGGTGATGTGCTCCGCCAAAGTGGTGAGCTGCCTGCGGCGAGCGATGCGTATCGCCAAGCCCTGCCACTCCTCGATGATGAACTCCAGCGGGCCGAGGTCGAACAGACGCTGGGGACGCTCTACCTCCAGCTCGGTCTGCTCGACAAAGCGGTCCGCGAGCTACGCAAGTCGGTGTCGAGCAATCCCGATGATGCCAAGACCCAAGGGCTACTCGGGCAAGCCCTGGTCCTGCAAGCGCAGAAGCGTGGCGAGGCCCCCGGCAGTCCGACCTGGGATGCGGCGCGGCAGTGTCTGCTCAAGGCGTCGCGCAGCGAGCAGGCCGATCCCAAGGTGCTGACATCGCTTGGCAAGCTGCTGCTGTCCTCTGGACAAGTCCCCGATGCCGAAAAAGCGCTGCTGCGGGCCTTGCAGGATGCCCCCGATCGCGTCGAGACGCTGCTGCTTTTGGGGGAACTACGGCTTGTGCAAGGCGACACCGCGTCGGCCTACGAACAAGGGCTACGCGCCTACGCCAGCGCCCGCCGCGAAAATCTACCGCTGGTGGTGGCCGACGCGCACCGCTTGCTCGCCCGCTGCCATGCCAAAAGTGGAGCCCCGGAACGAGCTCTCGCTGCCCTCCGTGAAGCCGAGCAAGCCCTGCCTCCCGAGGCGACCGAGCTGCGAAGCAAGATCCTGACGGATGCGATCGAACTGGCCCTGCGCCAAGGCTTTCTGAGCGATGCGGTGGCGCTGGCACGGCGCAGTGAAGTCGCCAGCAGTCCGATTGCCTTGGTGGCCCAGAGCCTCGACGAGTCGCTGCCGATTACCGAGGCTGAAGCGCTGCTCGGACGGGCGCAAGCCCAAGGTGACAACGGCGAGGTCCGACTGGCCCAAGCCGCCCTTGAGCAACGCCGAGGAAACACCGCCGGTGCCGCTAGCCAATACCGTCGCGCCGCCAGCCTGCTGCCAAGCGATCCCCGCCCACGCAAGGCGCTGGCAGCCCTGTATGACGCCGAGCGCGCCGCGCTGCCGAAAGAACTCTACGGACTCCTGCTCAAGGTCCACCAGCACTTCGCCAAGACCCCGGAGCTGTCCGAGTGGCTCCCTGACGCTGGCAAGCTCGTCGAGACACTCGACCGGCCGCTGCTGGTGACGGTGATGGGTGAGTTTAACTCCGGCAAGTCGACGTTTGTGAACGCGCTCCTTGGTGAAGAGGTCGCCCCGATGGGCATCACCCCGACGACCGCGACCATCAACATCTTGCGCTATGGCCGCGAGCGGGCGGGCCGGGTCGTCTACCGCGATGGCCAGAGCCGCACCGTCGGTTGGGACAAAGTGCCCGCGCTGCTGCGAGGACTCGATCACGCCGAGGTCAGCCGCATTCGCGTGGTCGAGGTGCTCTATCCCCTGGAAGTCCTCCAGCGCGTCAACGTCGTCGACACCCCTGGCCTCAACTCGATCCTGCCCGAGCACGAAGCAGTCGCCCGCGAGTTCATCGCCCAGGCCGATGCCGTCATTTGGTTATTTACCGTTGACCAAGCGGGCAAGGCGAGCGAACTCGACGCGCTCACCAGCATCCGCACCGCAGGCAAGCAAATCCTCGGGGTTCTGAACAAGATCGATCGACTGCCGCAGATGACCGTGCCGGTGACGCCCACGGATGGCTCGGATGCCGCACCGCCCTACGAAGCCAGCGCGCAGCCGCAGTCACTGGCCGCAATTATGGCTCATCTGGATGATCCAGAGACGGGACTGAAGGACTTGCTAGAGGTGGTGGTGCCGTTCTCGGGTCGCGAGGCGCTGCTTGGGCGCAAGAACAAGGACGAAGCGCTGCTCCACAAAGCCAACCTGCCCGCGCTCGAACAAGCGCTCGAGGAGCGGTTCTTTCAGCGTTCCCAAGCGATCAAGAAT
>CALLYL010000053.1 GCA_937859535.1 uncultured Myxococcales bacterium | reverse complement strand
CTCCTATATCACTCCACACAGTGCATAGAGGGCCGTCCCTCATCCGAAATCACAAGCAAGATACCCGCATGTATCGGCTTCAGGAAGCTGACCCAAGTAGCGACACAGAGCCATCCGAGGTTCCTCCGTCGACTCAAGGAGAAGAATCGCCACCTCTGTCCGATGGCGGTTCTTCGAACCAGTCTGATGTAGGGACAACACAAGATGGAGGTACAGAGGTTCCTGGTGGGCAGCCAGGTATATTTCGGCAATTCTTGGATGGCCTAGAACCTATCGGACCTACCGGTGGCATCGGAAACAACTCGTCGACTCAACCGACGGAACTACAGCCACCACCTACCGATGAGCAGCAATTGGAAGGGAGAAGGATGTTTGAAGATTTCTTCAAGGACGAAAGTCCTGAAGAAAAGAAGAAGTATGAAGACTTTAAGGCCGAGGAGGCGCGTCGAAGCAAGGAGTTTCATGATCAAATTGATCGTGAGGAAGCTGAGAAGGGTGCCGAACAAAATTCGGAGCCGATTCCCACTGAGTCTCACGATCCAACTCCAAGCCCTCAGTCAATGCCACAAACGAAACCAAATGAAATTCGAAAAAATATCAATTCTGATGCTAAAGTAAACTCGTCTGGAGATATAGGCGTCATTTCCCAGGCGGGTCAAGCCATAGTTGCTGGAGCACTAAGTGGAGGCCAGAAGTCTTCCGGACAATCTAACTGGCTTTTTGACTACTTCAAGAAAATAGGAAAAAGTCTAAAGAATAGCCTCTTTCCCGAAAAAATGAACCCAATTATTCCTGCTATCGATGTACGTGCAATGGCGGTGGCCGGTACTGCAATTAATAATGCATATTCTCCATCGTTGCCCTCCCAAAGCTCGACCCCTGACAACGGCATTAAGAAACACGCGCAGCCGACACGCCGAACGGCCAGAAAAAAATAAAAATAGTCAAACAACTCGCGTGATGGGATCGCCCAGGCGAGTGCGGTGAATACGGCGTGCATTATTGGGAGTATGCAGACCGCTTCACTAACAACATCGCCACCGGCGCTCGATCCGACTCTCCGATGGGTAGTGCAACCAACTTTTCCCAGCCGAAGCGGGCGAGGGTTTTGGCGAGTTGGGCTTCGTCGTAGCGCTTGAATCGGAACATGGAGAAGCGGCGCTCGGCGTGGCTGCGGGTGCGGACGGTGGCGAGGGCGTCCATCTGGTAACTGCCGGGGATGAGGCTGTGGTTCACGAGCTGAAGCAAGAACTCGTGCGAGAGGTGGTCGTGACAGTGGGCTCGCAGCGGTGCGCCCAGCCAGTCGGCGTAGACCTTGTTGAGGCGGTGATGGAAGGCGGGGTCTTGACGACGGATGTGGTCGGTGGCACAAGCGCAAGGTCTACGAAAGCGGGCGCACATTGCCAGTCTATGTATGTTCGGCGCGTACGGAGGACGGCTCAAAACAGCTCACCGCTTGCCTTGAGCATTGGTCCCGCCACCGCTCCCAGCCCGACCAGACAATCGGCGTTGGCGGTGCGCGCAAGAGTCCCTTCGCTTCCGCCAGCGTTCCGCACGGCGTCATGGTCACGCCTGGGATTCCCACTTCCCAGGTAATCATCAGCCATGACTCTTCCTCGCCACTCTGCGAGCGAGCGACTTCCCGTACGCAGCGCATCAGTAGCGGCTTGCCAGCCTCGTCGAGCGCTGGCACTCCGTCCGTTCCCACGATCGGGCAGTCCACGGTCTGTAGTTCATACGGAACGTATCCCGATCCTCGCTCATGGAAGCGAGCAAAGAACTCCGAGAAGAAAACCATCATGTGTTCGGGAGTACATGTATTCTCGACGGAAGGAGATGTCTGATCGAGTTCAGGAAGGACTCTCTCTGTTCGTACCCCTGACGTGACAAGCTCCCTTCTGCGGGGTCGCCGGGGAGTCCTTCGCTTCGGTCCTACTTTCCGACGCTGCGAGACGTTTCCTTTGGTATGGGATGGATAACGTGTGGTCTTCATGGTCCGCACTCTCTTTCTGTGACTGCCCGAGCAAGGCTGTGTTCGGCAAATGCAGGGTAAAGAGAGGTAAGCAGATTCGATCAGAATAGCGGACCATGGACAGGTGGTGCTGCGCTTCGGCCTGACGACTGCTACGCTCGCCCGTATCCTGCTAGTGCTGTGGCTGGGCAACAACGTCTTTCAGGCCATCGGCACGCTGGCCCCTCTGCCGATCCTCTGAATCGCAGCGCTTGAGTGCGTGTTTGTGCGTGCTAGATTCCGCTTGAGGTGCGGATGAGGCTGTCATTCGGAAAATCCTTCAAAATGGGCCCTCTGCGACTGAATCTCTCCGGTTCAGGAATCGGGGCTTCCGTTGGAATACGTGGTGCTCGCGTTTCTCTGGGGCCGCGAGGCACGTATGTGACGCTGTCGGGATTGGGCTTCAGATACCAGAAGAAGCTCAAGACCTCGCCGTCGTCGTCACTGGAACCGGGGCCAGGTGGGAAGACGAGTCAGACCCTGGTTCCCTTTGCGACAGGCGAGGGCCATATCGCAACGGCGTCCGTTTCGCAGCTTCAGGACAGCTCGCCGGAAGAATCCCTCGCGGAAATCCAGGAAC
>CALLYL010000052.1 GCA_937859535.1 uncultured Myxococcales bacterium | reverse complement strand
AGCGCTGTGGGGAACGCGAGTGGGACTGCTGACCGTGCTGTCGGGGCTGGTGCTGCTGGGACAGCCCGCCTGGCTGCTCTACGTTGGCTTGGTGGTGTCGGTGGGCCTGTCGGCCATCGAGTTTTATCGCGGGCGTCGCTACTACCTGGAAGAGCCGGAGAACGCCAAGCAGCGCGTGGTGGACTGAGCGGTCATGACCAGCGGCAAGGTTCCGGTCACGGTGATCTCGGGGTTTTTGGGCAGCGGCAAGACGACGCTTTTGCGGCGGCTGGTGTCGGACCCCAACTTGCCGCAGAAGCTGGCGGTGATCGTGAACGACCTCGGGGAGCTGGGACTTGATCACGAGCTGATTGCCAGCGTGTCGGATACGCCGACCCTGCGGGTGACGGAGCTGACCTCGGGCTGCGTCTGCTGCACGCTGCGCAGTGAGCTGGGGGAGTCGCTGCTTGCGCTGGCTCGCGGGGATGGGCTGCCCAGGCCGCCGGAGCACATCCTCATCGAACCGAGCGGCATTGCCAGGGCCTCGGAGGTGAGCTTTGCGGTCAACGCGCTGTCGTTCGATGGGCCGGTGCAGTGCGATGCGGTGGTGACGCTCATCGACCTGCACAACGCCGAGCGTGCCCATCACGAGCACCCGGAGCTATTTGAAGATCAGGTGCGATCGGCGGATCTGCTGGTGCTAAACAAGGTCGACCTGGTGCCCGAGCGGACGACGCAGCAGCGGCTCGCCGCATGGCTTACGACGATGGCACCACGGGCGCAGCAGATCTTTGCTCACCATGCGGACGTCGATGCGCTGCTGCTCCTGGGACAGCTCGATCTGGGCGGACATCCGCCGGGGCAGCCGCAGAAAAGCCTCCCGCACAAGGGACCAGTCCCCGAGCATCCCGAAGCACATGGCATCGCCGCGCTGACCATTGCGGTCCCGTTTGCGATCGACTGGCCAAGGCTGGAGGACTTTCTCGAATCGCTCGCGGATCGCATCTTCCGCATCAAAGGCATTGTCGAACGGCAGGACGGACCGGGTGGCCAAACGACCCCGCTTTTGGTGCAAGTGGTCGGTGATCGCATTGACTGGGACGAGCTGCCGGCCAGCTCACCGCTATCGCGGGCCCCGCGTCGGCTGATCTTCATTGGCGAACCGGCGGCGCTCGATGAAGCGAAGCTCCGCAGTGGACTTACGCAGGTGGCCGTACACTGGTAGGGACAAAAGGGCTGGTTGATGTCGACAAGCAAGGTGATTGCCGCGATCTATGCGCATCCCGATGATGGCGAGTTCTTCGCGGCGGGATCGCTGGCCAAGTGGGCCAAGGCGGGTCATCGGGTCCATGCGATCTGCGCAACCCGAGGCGATCTGGGCAGCAAGCGCCACGAGGTCTCGCGGGACAAGCTGGCGGAACAAAGGGCTGCCGAGCTAGGCCTGGCGATGAAAGAAATCGGGGGCGAGCCGCCGATCCTGCTCGGCTTTCCGGATGGCCACCTGAGCGAACATGCGGTGCCGCTGCGGGAACGACTGATCTACTGGCTGCGCAAGCTGCGGGTCGATCAGGTGGTGACGTTCGATCCGTGGAAGCGCTACGAGATCCATCCCGATCACATCACGGCCGGCAAGATGGCCTCGGAGGCGGCGGTGTTTTCGTGCTTTCCGCTGCTGCATCCCGAGCACCTCGAAGCGGGGCAGTTGCCGCATCAGCCCGAAGAGGTCTGGTACATGATGCCGACGGAGCACAAGCCGAACCGGCTGGTCGACATCGGCGCGACGTTTGATACCAAGGTGCGGTCGCTGCTGCATCACTCGTCGCAGATCGAGATGCTGGCCGACTGGTTCGTCAAAGGGGCCGATCCGACCTGCCTGACCGATGAGCAGCGGGCCGAGCTGGCGTCGGGTGCGCGGAACTTCCTGGAGATGATGGCGCGAGGGGTGGCGATGCTCAAGCCGCAGGTCGAGCTGGCCGAGGCGTTCTTTGTGCAGCGGGTGGGACCGGGGCACTTCCAGAACTATCAGGAGATGTTCCAAGAGACGCTGGGCGTGGCACCGGGCGAGCCAGAGATCGTCTAGGGCACGGTCGGCCCCACTCCTACTTGGATAGCTTGAGGGTGAGGGGGACGCCGATGACGTTGCACTGGCCCTTGACGACGGTGACGCCGCTTTGGGTGATGGCCAGATAGCCGCTCTTTTGGGCGGTTAGGCTGAAGGTGCCGGGGCGCTCGTAGAAACCGCCGCTGTAGGTACAGTCGGCGCTGCCACCAAAAGACGACAGGCTCATCGTGGTGCCGGTGCTGGTGTCGGTGGCGGACACGGTGGCGTCACAGATGCGCTGGCTCGTCGCGGCATCGAGGACGGTCACGTTGAAGTTGGCGGCGGCCAGGTCGGGGCAGGCGGTTGCACCGAGGCCGCAGCCTGAACCAGCAATGACACAAAGTAGAGCAAGCGGCTTGGCGATCATGGGGGCCTCCGGGCGGTTACATCCCGAGCTTTTCTTCGATGAGATCGCGCAGCTTGTCTTCACTCACGCGGATCTGCTGCATGGTGTCGCGATCGCGAACGGTCACGGTGCCGTCTTTGATCGTGTCGTAGTCGACGGTGATGCACAGCGGGGTACCGATCTCGTCCTGGCGGCGGTAGCGCTTGCCGATGGCGGCACTCTCGTCGTAGTCGACAAAGAAGCGGCGCTTGAGGTCGTCGTAGATCTTGCGGGCGCGCTCGGGGTGGCCGTCCTTGCGCATCAGCGGCAGGATCGCGGCCTTGATCGGAGCGAGGCGCGGATGCAGGCGCAGCACGACGCGAGTCTCGACGTTGCCCTTGGCATCGGGAGCACTGTCCTCGGCGTAGGCATCACAGAGGAAGGCGAGCGTGGCGCGATCGGCACCCGCCGCAGGCTCGATGACGTAGGGGATATAGCGCTGCTTCTTTTCGTCATCGAAGTAGGACAGCTTGCCCTTCTGGTAGTCCTCGTCCTCGGCAGCCAACTCGACGGCGGACAGGTCGCCACCGTCCCACTTGCCGACCGTGCGGATGCCCCGCTGGTGCTGACGGAGATCGAAGTCGGTCCGGTTGGCGATGCCCTCCAGCTCGCCCCAGCCGAACGGGAACAGGTATTCGATATCGGTGGTGGCCTTTGAGTAGTGAGCCAGCTTGTCGTGCTCGCGCAGCCGGAGCTTGCCATCGGAAAGTCCCAGCTCGGTGTACCAGCGCTTGCGGATCTCGACCCATTTTTTGAACCAATCGTCGTCGGTACCGGGGACGCAGAAGAACTCCATCTCCATCTGCTCGAACTCGCGCGAGCGGAAGGTGAAGTTGCGGGGGTTGATCTCGTTTCGGAACGACTTGCCGACCTGGGCGATGCCGAAGGGAACCTTGACGCGGGTGGTCGAGATGACGTTGGCAAAGTTGGCGAAGATGCCCTGCGCGGTCTCGGGCCGGAGGAAGGTTTTGGCCGACGAGTCGCTGATCGGTCCGAGGAAGGTCTCGAACATCAGGTTGAAGTTGCGGGGCTCGGTGAGCTGGGCTGCGCCGCAGTTCAGCGGTGACTTCGAGGGCTTTTGGCCGCAGATCGCTCCGTCCATGTCATCGGCGCGAAAGCGCTTCTTACAGGTCTTGCAGTCGATCATCGGGTCGGAAAAACCGTCGACGTGACCGGACGCCTTCCACACCATCGGGTGCATCAAGATCGCCGAGTCGAGGCCGACGACGTCCTCGCGGTCATGGACCATCGCCCGCCACCACGCGTCCTTGACGTTGCGTTTGAGCAGCACGCCCATCGGGCCGTAGTCCCACGCACCGTTGATGCCGCCGTACAGCTCGGACGACTGGAAGATGAAGCCACGTCGCTTGGTCAGCGCGACGATCTTTTCCATGAGCGAAGAACTGTTGTCGGCAGCGGATGCGGATGCAGTCACGGGTGTCTCTCTCCTGACAAGTGGCGAAGTGGCGCGATTTTACACAGACGAAGGCTCCTCGCAATGCCGCATCCAGCTTCCCAATCTCTGCCGTGCGAGATCACCTGGTTTGGTCTGCGCTGTCCTCCCACGTAAGCCACCCAGCCTGAAGCCAAGTCCAAGCCGCACAAACAAAAATAGGTATCGGGGCTAACACCTGGGGACTTGCGAATTTGGACCGAGCGTAAGATGATCTACGCTGTGATCTCTATCGGCTCCTCTGTAGGCAACTATAGAGTGGTCTCCAAGCTTGGCGCGGGTGCGATGGCCACCGTCTTTTTGGCGGAGCACCCTCGTATTAATAAAAAGGTCGCGATCAAGGTCATCAACCAGGACCTCGCCGCGAGCAAAGAGATGGTCAGCCGCTTCATGACGGAAGCACGAGCGGCAAGCCAGATCGGCCACGACCACATCGTCGACATCCTCGATTTTGGTCAGAGCCCAGAAGGCGAGAACTTCATGATCATGGAGTATCTCGAAGGGCAGACGATCTCGTCGAGGATCCGAGCAGCCGGAAAGCTCGATGTCATGACGGTGCTGCACATCACGATGCAGATCGTCGACGCGCTTCAAACGGCACACGCCAAGGGCGTCATCCACCGCGATCTCAAGCCCGACAACATCTACCTCATCCGACGGGCGGGGACGGCAGACTATGTCAAGATCCTCGACTTCGGACTGGCCAAACTCCTGACCGGAACCGAGGGGCAAAACCACAAGACCTCGTCGGGATCAGTGCTCGGAACGCCTCACTATATGGCCCCCGAGCAGTGCGAAGGCAAGACCACCATCGACGGGCGCGCTGACCTCTACAGCGTCGGCTGCATCATGTACCAGATGCTGACCGGCGAGCTGCCGTTCCCTGGCGAAGGCTTTGCCGAGGTGCTGATCAAGCACTTGTCGGAACCACCGCCGATGGTTCGCGAGCGTCTGCCACAGACTCCAGCATCCGTGGAAAAACTGATCCTGCACTGCTTGGCCAAGAGCCGGGACCATCGCTTCCAGACCGCCGAAGAGCTGCTGTGGGCCATTCATGATCCCGAGACGTGGTCGATACAGTTCGGCGATGACATGATGCGGATTGTTGGCCCGCTGCCGGGTCGCGGGGTAGCCATGCTGCCGCCGCAGATGCCCACGATGCATGCGGGGGGAGTGCCTCCGGGTCTCGGGGCCGGGGCTCCGCAGATGCCGATTTCACCGGTGTCGACCATCAACTTGCCTGCACCAGCGGCACCTGCTGCGGGAGCAGGCCCGGTCAGTCCCGCCATCCCGGCGGCGCAACCCCCGGTGCCCCCGGCGTCTCGACCCAGCGTTCCGATCGCAGCCGTCACCATTGCCGCAGGCTCGACGCCACCGACGCCAGCGCTGACTGCATCGATTCCACAAGCGGGTCAATCCACGGCACGTCCAAGCGTCCCGATGGCGGTGATGCCACCCTCTGCGCTCGATATCCCAGTCGTCTCGGGAGAATCGGCCCAGCTTGCCGCGCTACCTTCCGACGCAAGTCGCGCTGCGCCTCAGATGGCTACGCTGATTAGCGATCTATCATCGGCATCGCTGTCGGCGCTGCTGCGTCCACCGGGGACTGCTCCAAAACCGGCACCAAGCCAGCCACCGCCGTCGAATCCTCCGGCACCGGGGCCCGTGCGCGAGATGCTGCAAAGCGGCGATGCGCTCTCGCCCGAAGAACTGTCGCCGCAAGATGGCAGCCCGATCGCCGGTATGTCCTCTCAGATGCTGCCGCTAGGAGCTGGGTCGCACCCGGGTCTTTTGCCGAGTCCAGCCAGTGGTCTTCACCCCGCCGCACTGCCGCCCCCTAGTCCGGCCTCGCAGCCGGGCAGTGGTAGCCCAATCGACAAGCTCAAGATGCTGCCGCCCGTGCAGCGCTTCCTGGCATTGCCCGACAAGCAACGGACCCTGATCGTGGGCATTGCCGGGGGCGTCTTGGCGCTGATGATGATCGTTCTGGCGATCGTGATCGCGCTGCCGAGCACGGTTCGTATCGAGGTTCGCTCCACGCCACCTTCCGCCGAAGTGGTTCGCGAAGGCAAGGTAGTTGGCACGACACCGCTCACGCTCAAGCTCGCGCCGGGTGAAAAAACGCGGCTTGTGCTTCGCAAGGATGGGTTCGAGGAAGTCGAGCGTGTCGTCTCGGCGTCCAATCAGACGGCGATTAACGTCGAGCTTACCGCCGAGCCGACCACCAAGCCGACTGTCGTCACCCCGCCGACCACCGACACCACCAAAGCCGTCGACACCACCAAGTCGGATCCGAACAAGAGCGATCCGAACAAACAGCCGGTGAAATCGACAACCAAGGTCATCAAGAAGGGTCCAAAGAAGAAGCCGGCGATTTTCTAGCTCGCGCTGCCCCACGCGACCACGCCTGCCTCGTGGACGACACGTTTTTCTGGCACGAAATATAGTGCCGAAAACAACAAATTCACATGCTACAGTTTGGCGGTTTGGAATCTATCGACATGCGATCGCTCTGGCACATGGACAGTATGGTTCGCTCGGGAGTTGCGCTTGGCGCAGCGCTGCTTTTGCTCGCGCTCCTGGTGTACGCAACGTTTGCAATGGGTTCGACGGATGTCGGCTCGGTGCTGCATGACGTCGCTCCCATTCCCGGGGATGGCGCGGCGGCTCAACCGTGGATCATCATCGGGGCCAGCACCGTCGCCATTTTGGTTGGCCTTGGCGTTACACTGCTCGCGAGCCTCTTTACCAAGCGCTCACCCTCGCGCCCACCCCAATGAAAAAGCCACTCAACGTACTGCTACTCACCGCTTTTGCGCCCATTCTCATCGTCGCTGGGGTACTGGGATTCATTACCCCACCGAGCATGGCCATGATGAGCGGAGCGGCCCCCTACAACGTGTTTCACATCTTCTTCGGCCTGGTTGGCCTGGGACTGCTCGTCACCAAGCGGTTGCCACTGGCCCGAGCCTTCAACATCGGCTTTGGCGCAGTCGACTTGTACCAAGCCGTGGCCAGCTTTGCCGGGCTGTTTCCGACGGCACTGTTTGCATACAAGCGCGCCGATGATGTCCTGCACATCGTGCTCGGGCTGCTCCTCGTTGGAGTCGGCGTCCTCGCTGATCGCCAGACCGACCCCGCGACCTAGTCCGCGCCGGATCGGAGCCGATCAGCCCAGCCGGGCGATCGTTTCAAGATCAGACTCAGTCCAATATGACCAAGTCTCCCGAGCCCCCCAGCTACGGCAACGTCACACCATTTTCCCGACAGAGGGCCACCAGCTTCTTACGATCGGCCGCTGCCACTCGATGAAAGGTACCCTGCGCCGAAAAGCTGCCCATCTTGCAATGCGCAAAGGTCATCTGGCGATACGCACGCGCCGTTGGCTGGGTAAACGTCGTCTGGTTGGCTAGCTCGATCGCTTTTGGAAAATCTCCGTCATGGAGCAGCTTTTCGACCCGATCGAGCTGTTCTTTGATTGCGGGAGGCTCGCTCACGGCCGTTGCCGTCCCCCCATGCGGGCGCGAGCCCGTGCCAGTGGTCGAGACCGCCGCCGGCTTTTCGGGAGTCCCCGGCTTCACCACCGGGATCGTTGGGGTGGTGCCTGTCGAAGTCACGCTGGTTGAAACAGGTCCAGGTGGACTCGCTCCCGCAGGCTTTTCGATGACAGGGCTGTTTGGCCCAGGCACTGGCTTGTCCACCGCATCGGTCGTTGGCAACTGGGTCACGTGGGTTGCCGTCACGACGGGTACCACCGGAGGATGGGAGCGCAGCTTGGCTGAGCCGATCACCGTGCCACTCACCACCACGGCCGCAAGCATCGTGATACCCAGCACCGAGAACAACGATCGCTTATTGCCCGCACCGATCGTCACACCACCGGCCACCGTCGGACGAATCGTCCCTTTGGCAAGCGGCCTGGCATCGCGGCAGTAGGCCTCGCAGTCGGCTAGAGCCCGCTCGACGGAAGCGATATCGCTGTAGCGCTGCGACGCCTCCTTTTCGAGCAGCCGCATCACAATCCGCTGGAGCGGCTCGGGCACTTCCCTCGGTAGCGGCGGCGGCGGCTTGGTCAGATGACTCACCAGCACCCCCGTCACGGTTTCGCTCGTAAACGGCACGGTCCCCGTCAGTAACTCATACAAGACGATACCAACGGCGTACTGATCGGCGCGGGCATCAACCTTGACGCCCCCGGCTTGCTCGGGTGCCATATACGCGGGCGTCCCAATCACTGCGCCCGTCGCTGTCAGCGAGGCTCCATTTTCGTCCCCGAGCTGCTTGGCAATCCCGAAGTCGAGCACCTTCAGATAGATTGGCCCCGTCGGAGAATAGCGCTGTAAACGAATGTTCTGCGGTTTGATGTCGCGGTGAACGATGCCGTTGCGATGTGCTTCCTCGAGCGCTGCGGCGAGCTGACGAATGATCGCGATCGCCCGCGAGGGTGCCATCGGACCTTCGAGAGTCATCACCTCGGTCAGTTCTTTTCCGTCGACAAACTCCATCACCAAGAACGGCGTGCCTTCATCGATTCCGAAGTCGAGCACCTGCGCAATTCCGGGATGAAGCAGCTTGCTGAGCACCTGCGCCTCTCGCTGAAAGCGATCGTGCGAGTCCTTGGTCACCAAAATGTCGGCACGGATCATCTTGATGGCGACGGTTTTGCCAAGCCCAAGCTGGACGCCGCGAAACACGATTCCCATGGCCCCCTGCCCAAGCTGAGCCTCGATGCGGTACTGCCCTTTGAGGACTTTTCCCACCATCGAGCTGGGCTGCGATGCGCTGCGTAGGCCTGGCTCGGGGAGCGTCTCACTCTGAGAATCTGCTGGCATATCTAACTACGGTACTTCACGACGACAAAATGCTCAACAGCTCGCCGCAGCAGCGAGATCCGTTACCATGTCGGGTAATGCGAACTCGATTCCTCAGCATGCTAGGGCTTGCCCTGCTCACCTCGACCACCACCGCTTTGGCGGACGCACCACCAGAGATTCCTGCGGCAGATCGCCCAAAGACAGCCATCTGCACAGACGGAAAATCTCATTATGTCGCGGTTGCTCCGGACGAGCGATTGATCCACGCACTGTTTTACGGTGACGGCAAACAGTGGTTTCGAGTGCCTCCCGAAGAATCAGGCTCTCTCTCAGGCGGCCATTTTTTAGAACCACGTTTTATTGCACCGACGAGAAATCCCAACTTTCGAGGGCTCGACATGCGGGTCTATTCGGAAGTGGTCTTCGACAAAGAAAAGGCAACCTGCGAGGTGTCCTGCGGCGATCGGAAGACGGTGCTTCAGATCCTGCCCGATGCCAAAGCAAGCCAGCTTCTGGCGACCGCCAAGTTCGTCGAAAACCCACGCCAATTTGTCCCGTATGCGCTCGCTCGCGATGATCGTGGTCTGTACTACTACGTCGATCGTGGAGCTACGCCGGTTTCTGCGAAGCGCTTCCGACTGTTTACCGGACCACGCGGCAACCTCAAGTTGCAGCAGATGACCAACGTCGTAAACGACAGCGAAGGCGACGTGTTCTCGACGAAAACCGGCAGTCTGCGGCTCATCATCGATCGTCGGGAGTCGACGTGGGTCGAAGGCGAAAAGCCGCGACCGCTCAAGCTGGTACCGGTCTCGCAGAACCTCGGTCTGATCTATAACGAACTGGGCGTGTACGCCGGTCAACGACAAGGGACTCCCTGCGATGATCTCTAAGCGTTTTTGGGTCACCACCATTGTTGGACTGTGTGCTATCCACCCCGCCCGTGCTGAGGCACCCAGTCCTTCCGTCGACGTTACGGCCTATCGCGATAAGCTGGTCGTACTCGGCGATGGCAAGGGCCACTTTGTCGCAGTCACCCCCATGCCCGCAGACGAACGTGCCCTGTTCTACGGCGATGGCAAGACCTTCTATCAAGTGCGCCTCGTCGGGATGAGCCGCAACGGCGACAAGTGGGAACACGCCTTCGCCGAGCCTCGGCTCACCGAAGGTGCTCGCGAGGAAGGCTCAGGCTATGTCGGTTTCGATGGCAAAAGTTACCGCGTCGAGTGTGGTAAGCGGACCACCGTCGTCACTGCCGTTGCCGCCGCCGAAGCCAAGACCATGCTCGGTAGCGCCCAGTTTCTACGCAGCCCCCGCAAGTTCCGTCCCTACGCACTGGCCCGCGACGACCGAGGAACCTATTACTACGTCGACCGCGGCTACCACCCCGAGGACAAAGAGCGCTTCCGCGTCTTCGCTGGACTCAAGGGCAACATGAAGCTGCAGCAGATGAAGAGCGTGGTCAGCGATCCGTCCGGTGACGTCTTTGCGACCAAGACTGGTACGCTGCGACTCGTGCTAAACAAAGAGCCGCAAGAGTTAAAGTGGATTCACGGCACAAAAAACACCGGACTCATCCGTGTCTCTCTCGACATAAACACGATGGTGGCTAGCATCTACAACGAGTTTGGTGTGTATACCGGTGAGCGCCTCGGCACACCGTGTGATGACCTCTAGCCGCCACCCTCGGTTTTTTTCGCAACCTCGCCACACTGCGCCATGACTTCTCGGAGTGAGCTTCGCGTCACGGTCTGCCCGGAACTGTCGGCTGTTTCTGCATCCGCGTGGGACGCGCTGCTCGAACCAGACGATGCGCCCCTATTGTCGTGGGCCTATCTGGAGGGTCTGGAATCGACCGGCTGCGTCGGTGAACACACGGGTTGGCTGCCACTGCATCTACTGGTACATCGACTCGAGGATCCTCGCGATGACGACGGACAGCTTGTCGCCGCCGCACCGGCCTACGTCAAGCTGCACAGCGAAGGGGAGTGGGTCTGGGATGAAGAGTGGCCTGACCTGACTGCCGCTTTTGGCGAGCGCTACTTCCCAAAGTTGGTGCTGGCGGTACCATTTAACCCGGTGACCGGTGGTCGACTGCTGACGCTACCGAGTCTGCCCGAAGAGCACCGCCGAGACTTGCGAGCACTGCTACTGCGGGCAGCCCAGCGCCTGTGTCAGACCGAAGGCATTGGCTCGGCACACGTTTTGTTTCCCCGTGGACCCGGCTTTCGTGACGATCGTGTACCGGACCAGGGCAGCCAGCTCGACGTACTGGCTGCTGCTGAATTCTGGCCACGTCGTCAGACGCAGTATCACTTTCACAACCGAGGCTATCGTTCGTTCGCCGACTTCCTCTCCGAGCTGCGCAGCCACCGCCGCAATACCATACGCCGTGAGCGCCGACAGCTCGCCGACGCCGGAATCACTGTCAGGACATTCTCGGGACTGGCACAGCACAACGAGGCGCTGCCTCCGCCCAGCAGCAGCCAGGATCCTCTTCGTTTCAGTGTCTCTTTGCTCGATCAAATGTTCGACATGTACGTCGCGACCTCGATCCGCTACACCGGCGAACCGCCCTATCTAAACCGCGCCTTTTTTCAGGTCTGTGCCGAGCGACTCGGTGATCGGCTGGAGCTGGTGCTCGCCCACAGCCGCGATGGAGAACTCCTGGCCGGGGCGTGGAATTTGCGCGGCGATTCGAGACGCTATGGACGCTATTGGGGCGAGCGAACGACGGTGCCGTTCCTGCACTTCGAAGTCTGCTTCTATCATCCGATCGAGCGCTGCATTGCCGATGGATTTCAGGCCTTTGAACCCGGTCATGGTGGGGATCAGAAGCTCCTGCGCGGCTTCCAGCCCAGTTTCACCTATAGCGCCCACTGGTTCGCTCAACCGACACTCCATCAGATCGTCGGCCAGTACCTAACCAAAGAATCAGGGTTCATCGATGCAGTCCGTGGCTTCGAGCTGCGGCGCTGTCCGCTACGCGACGTAACCCAAGCCACAACCGCCGAGCCCTCCAAGCATCCTTCGAAAGGCAGAGCCAGCGAGCCCGCCAAGAGCCAATCAGATATCATGTACAGCGACGACAAGCACGATTGAGGGTAAGTGGTTCGGCGCAAAGCGAAATTACATGGTTCTCAAAACATGGCGGACTACTTACAATTGCGACAGCGTGCTGCACTCGTGTGTATGCCAGTCCGTATTTTGTCAGTCGGCCCTGGCCAGCTAGGGAGCCGGGGAGCCTAGGGAGAAAGAAACCAGATGCCCAAGCAAATCCTGCTCGTCGAAGACAGCGTGACCATGCAGAAGGTAGTCCAAATCGCCTTCGCCAAGGAGGACTACCAGATCATCGCGGTTTCGAGCGCTGATGAAGCGCTGGCCCGACTCCGCGAGGCTCGGCCGGATGCGATGGTAATCGACGCTGGTCTGACGGGAAAAAATGGCTATGACCTAGCCACGGCCGCTCGTGGAGAGGCCAATGGCAAGGACGTACCGGTGCTGTTGCTCACCAGCAACTTCAACCCCTACGACGAGGCTCGGGGCCAACGCTCCGGCGTCAACGCCAACCTGGTGAAGCCGTTCGATACCCAGTCGGTGATCGACAAAGTCAGCGCTCTCATCAAGGGTGGGGTGACCGCAACTGTAGCCGCGCCGACCGCGTCGCCTCCGGTTGCCAAACCCCAGACGCCGGTTCAGCCCGTGGTCCAGGCTCCGCCGCCAGCCGTTCAAGCCGCTCCGCCGGTTCAGCAGCTCGGCAACGCCAGCCTGCGTCCTCCAGCCCCGACCCCAGCCCCAGCAGCCAAACCCAAAGAGTCCGCCGCCGCGCCAGTGGTGATGGCACCGGTGACTCCACCAGCTCAGACCGTTCGTCCAGAGCCAAGTGCCAGTGAAGGAGCCCGTATGCCGGAACCCACTCGTGTCGCTTCGTCGAGCGCCCAGGGCGCAGGCATTCCCAGCCAAGTTCCTCAGATGCCTCGTCCGTCGCTGATCCCGCGTGCGGCGGTCCCAGCTCCGGTGCTTGCCGCGCTCGAGAAGATCGCGGCCCGTGGTGCCGAATACGAAGCAGTTGCCCGCCTGAGCGCAGAGACGATCGCGCAGATCGCTTGGGAAGTCGTGCCCGAGCTGGCCGAGATCATCCTCCGTGGCGAGGCCGACAAGGCCAAAGAGCGCCGCACGTAACTGCACGCTTGCGTTCGGCAGGACCGACACGTGTCAAGCGGCGACCAGCCCCAGCGGATAAGTTGTCAGACCATCGTACATGGCGGACAACTTGTTGACACCGGCATCCCACCGAATAGAGTGCTAGAGTCTTTGTAGATTGCTCGACTCATTCTACCCAGCGCTCATATGTGCCTGGTGGGTGAGAGAGTTTATGTGGCCAAAGAAACGGGATCGAACCACAGATGAGTTCCCTAGCCGAATCAACGGCCAACAACGAGGAATCGGATCCTTCCGGAAAAGCTATCGAGGTAAGCAGATGCTCAAACGCTACTTATTAGCCCTCCCCGCTCTGTGTCTCGCTGGTTTCGTCCAGCCAGCACAAGCCCAGGTCGTGATCGACCCGGCGCAGGCCGTCGCTCCCCCACGGACCGATCCTGGCACAGGTATTTGTGCCTCGACGATCCACCTGAAGTCTGGCTTGTTCAATACGCCGGATGATGCTGTGGCCGCACTCGATAAGGGCAGCGATCCCAATATCGATCCCAAAGTTTCGCGCCTGTTTACGACGATCAACTTCCGTAACAACGACTCGAACAGCTTGGGCGACTTCACTGGTGAGAAGTGGAAGGACGAGTTTCTTCCGTACTCTCAGAATCCACTCGCCTCGCCAATCGGCGATGACAACCGCATTTCTTTCCGGCTACGCGGATACTTCAACGTTCCGACGACGTTGGCTGGAAAGACGATCGCGTTTGGCATCAACTGCGACGACATGTGCCAGGTCAAGATCGGCAAGGGCAAAAAGGCGCTTGAGCCGATCGCCAATGACGACGCCCAGACCTCGCGCATCATTTATCCGGTCAAGTTCACCCAGGCGGGTCTTTACCCGATCGAAGTGATCTACGCCCAAAACGGTGCCGGCGGCTACGCTGAGTGGTCACGTACCGATGTCGAGGTCAAAGAATGTGGCCGAGACGCGATGGGCAACATCAGCGGCTGCAACGTCTCGTTTACCGACCCGTCGTACGGTGACAAGTTCAAGCTCATCGACAAGTCGGAGTTGTATAGCTCGATCGTGGGCGAAAACGCCGCCTGCCAGGAGTGCGGCGCACCGAGCCAGGTCTGCTCGATGGGCAACTACTGCGGTGATGGGCTGTGCCAGGCATGTGACGTTCCCGATCACTGCGGCCCGAGCTGCATTAGCTGCCCGGCCAATGCTCGCATTTGTTCGACCGGCCGCTGCGTTGAGTGTACGGCTGACGACCAGTGTCCCGCCGGACAGACCTGCGACATTCCGAACGGAAAGTGCACCCCCCCGACCCCGTGCCGCAAGAACGAAGACTGCCCGATGGGTAAGGTCTGTGACCCTGACGAGCAGATCTGCAAGACCCCGCCGAAGCCGTGCAGCGATGGCAGCATGTGCCCAGCCGGTCAGATGTGCATTGGTGGGCTTTGCAAGACCCCGCCGAAGAAGTGCACCACCGATTCCGAGTGCGCAGCTACGCAGTACTGCGACACCAGCGTTGGTGAGTGCCGCGCCCGTCTGAACGACCGATATGTTGGTGGTCAGGCTGGTTGCAGCGCCGGCCAGAACGGCACTGGCGGTGGCAGCAGTGGCCTGTGGCTCGGTGCGGCCGCTCTGCTCGGTCTGCTGGGCTTTGGTCTGCGAAGTCGAGTTCGCAATATGAACAGCCGTCGTGGTTCAAAGGCCGCGGCGGCCCTGCTGCTTCCAGTTTTTTTTTTCGCCCTGGGAAGTAGCGCCCACGCC
>CALLYL010000051.1 GCA_937859535.1 uncultured Myxococcales bacterium | reverse complement strand
GTCCGCCGCGCCTGCTGCGCCCGGGTGCCCTGCCGCTACGGCTACTCCTCGAAGAGCTACCCGATTTGCAGCTCCCGAGCTGGTCGAAGGAAACCCCGGGAGGACCACTGCCGTCGCCAGGAATGCTCAGCCGCCACTATGCGCCGTCCGCCCCGCTGTACCTCGTCCGCGAGGATGATGCCCGAGCGGTGGCCCACCTGCCCGAGCCCCGTGGGCTGATTACTCACCAAGCGCTGCCGTCGGTGGCGACCTTATGTCAGCACGTCGAGGTTCTTCCGTCGGCACCGGATGCTTACGCCGTCGATCTCTATGCGGCACTACACCGTCTCGATGACAAACAGGTGCGCAGCATCGTTGTACTACGTCCAAATCAAGACAACGACTGGCGAGCCGTAATCGACCGACTTGACCGCGCCGCCATCGGCTAACCTCGCTACGGCTGAAACAGCATCAGCATCGTGTAGGTCAGCGCGGGACGCTCTTGTCCGACGACCGCTATCTCGATTTCCTCGGTGACCAACGTACCCTTCGGCTTGGCATCCACCGCGACAACCCGACAGCGTGCATGAAGGACGCTTCCCGCTGGTACCGGGCTAATGAAGCGAAGTTTGTCGGCACCGTAATTTAGGACATTGCGATAACCGACGACCTGCATGTCGGAGCGCTGACGAAGGTGTGGCACCAAGCTCAACACGAAAAAACCGTGGGCGATGGTGGTCTTGAGCGGGCTTTCTTTCTGGGCCCGCTCGACGTCGATATGAATCCACTGGTGATCGAACGTCACATCGGCAAAGCGGTTGATCATGTCTTGGGAGACCGTGACTTCGGTACCCCACGGACTCCATGGCTCACCCACACGCTGCTGAAGGGTTGTCACATCGTCGAAACGAATCTCTTGCATGACAGAGGCTCCTTGGTTTTCTGTCGCGGCACGATAGCCCGAGCATGGCCTTGACCGGAAGACCTCGACCGATTTTTCGGCGCGTGCTAAGCGTTGGCATCGTGCGACGATCGACTCTCGCGTTTTGTCTGCTGGTGTTTTCAGCAAGCTGCGACCAAGGCTCGGCGGACAAGCGGCCCGGGCGTCCGCCACCGCTGGTGATGGTGTCCCAACCCACGGTGCGAGACGTTGCGGTCGAGATTCGTGCTCCGGTCGATTTGCGACCTCGGGAACAGGCCGACTTGATGTCCAAGCAGGTCGGCTACCTCAGCACCGTCTTGGTCGACCGAGGTGATGTGGTCAAAAAGGGACAACTTCTCGCGCTGGTGAGGCCGAGCGAGCTTCCGGATCAGCTCCAGGCAGCGCGGGGACAGCTTCAGCAAGCCGAAGCGGCGGTCGAGCAAGCAAAACTCAATCGCACACGGATCGGCGCGCTGGCACCAGCGGGAGTCGTTTCCACGCAGGAATTGCAGCAGAGCGCCACTGCGCTGACGCAAGCGGAAGCACAAGAGTCAGCGGCGCGAGCGCAACTTCAGGCGGTGGCAGTGCGTCTGGGGGAAACCAGGCTCGACGCGCCCTTCGATGGGGTGGTGATGCAGCGCCGATTTGATACCGGGGCGCTCGTTGGGCCACAGAACGGTGCGATCCTCACCGTCGGTAGGGTCGATACTCTGCGCCTGTTCATCCCAGTCCGTGAGCAGGAGTCATCGCAGGTGGCTGTGAATCAAAAAGTCCTCGTCGAAGTCGATGCTCGGCCCGGGGATCATTGGAGTGGCACAGTGGTTCGGCTGTCACCCGGCTTCGATCCGTTGACCCGCACGCTCGATGCCGAGGTGCATCTACCCAATCTCGACGGAAAGCTCCGCCCCGGAATGTATGGACGAGCGCGCATCCAGGTCGGTCTACACAAACAGAGCGTAACGGTACCGGAGTCGGCGGTGCAGCTCTCCGGTGCCCAACGATTCCTCTTCGTCGTCGAGGGAGGCAAGGCCCAACGCCGCAGCGTCACGATTGGGGTCGATGGCGGCACTTATCTGGAAATCCTGACCGGTCTCAAAGCCAGTGATCAACTCGTCGTCGCTGGAATCGATGCCTTGGCTGACGGTTCACCGGTGCGAACTCAAGTCGGGACCGCCCCTTGGCAGGCAGCGGGTACTACACCCAAAGTCCCGACGATGCCACCGTCCCACTAAGTTGCCGCTTTCGCTCGTTGAGAAGCCTACGATAGGTCGCTTCGATGCGCGCTGCTATCTGGGACCACCCAAACGGAGCAACCCGCTGCTGCGCTGCGTTCGCCAGGTTCTGACGTAGCGTCGTTGACTGCCCGAGTTCACGAAGCGCTCTGGCATAACCGGCCACATCCCCCAGTGGCACCAATAGGCCTTCCACTCCGTCGCGAATCAGTTCCCGAACACCGGAGATCGGATGCGCGATGATCGGTAGACCTGCGGCCATCCCTTCGAGCAACGACATTGGATGCGAGGCGATCTCGGCGGTAAAACAAAACACATCTGCCGACGCCGCATAGTCTGCGCGTGCTCCAACCACTGCGCCGGCAAAGACGGTGTCCAGTCCAGCCGCCTGGAGGGTAAGTTCCCGTCGGCGAGGCCCCTCCCCAAGGATCTGAAACCGCAGCTTGTGACCGAGATCGTGAAGCGTTCGCTGGGCGGCAATCACCGTCTCGATGCGGTTGCGTGGTTCGAGTCGGGCTTGACAAAGTAACACCAGGTCCGCTTGGCCTCGCAGCGACGGTATTCGACGTCCTCTACGCCAGCCGTCCAGATCCACACCATTTGGAATGATCTCGGCCTCACAACGAAAGCCGATCCGCTGCATGCTGTCGAGCGCCGTGTCACTGACCGCGATGAGTCCGTCGAGCGCGTCGAGATAGCGCTGGAGTGGCTGCCGAAAAAAGCGCAGCACCGACGAATCGACAAAGTGCGTATGAAGCGTACCGACCAACGCTGCATCCGACGGAGCACAGGCGATCGCAAGCAGTGCCAGCGTCGGAAATATTGGAGCGTGGACATGAATGACGTCGAAGCGTCGCTCGGCAAACAAGCGCCTAAGACGCCGCCGGAGACCCCATCCGACCGCAGCGAGCGACAGTGACCCGTTGGTGATCAGCGGCGGGCTGGCACGGCCGAGTCGCACGACCTCGAACGGTGTCTCTAATGGCAGTTCAACCTGCCCCGGAAACTCCGTTGTGATCAGGGTGACCGAGTGTCCGCGTGCGACGAGCGACCGGCCTAGCTGATGAACATGCTCGGGCATCCCGCCAATGTCGGGATAGTAGTACTCGCTCACCAGCGCCACCCGCAGTGCGTCGGTTCGGAAAGGCGCTCCTCGTTCCATGGCGCACGCAAAATAGCAAGGCCGACGAAGTTTGGTTAAGCTCTCAAAATATGGCTTCTTGTTTTGCTGCTCTGCGCTCGTCTCGGTTTACCGGGCGGTCGACTGTGCGTCGCCAAGGATCGCTGCTGCTCGCGGCATGTGGTCTGCTAGCGTTTTCGTCGCTTGCTCGAGGTGAGGGAGAGATCGCTCCACCGCCTCCCGCGACGAGCGAAATCAAAGCGGCATCGCAAGCTCTGCTTGGAGCGGTCGACGAGATCACCCGCAAGGTGGTGGCAATCCGTGGTCTACAGAGCAAGAGCAGCTTCGCACGCGGCGTCCTCAGTCGGCAGGAGATCACACTACGACTCAAGGAGCGCATCCACAACGACTACTCCCCCGACGAGGTCAAAGGCGAGGCGCTGGTCCTCAAACGTATGGGCCTGCTTCCCGTCGATGCTGATTACGAAAAGCTGCTGTTCGATCTGCTATCGGAACAGGTCGCTGGATTTTACGATCCCTACCGCAAGACGCTATACATTGCCGACTGGTTACCCGTCGATATGCAGCGTCCGGCCTTGGCGCACGAGATCCAGCACGCCCTACAAGATCAACACTTTGACCTAAAAAAGCTGGCGCGGCCGCTCAAGAGCGAAGGTGATCGGCAGCTCGCACAAGCGGCGGTGGTCGAAGGCGATGGCACCGCCGTGATGATGGAGTTCGCAGCGCGGGGGATGGGGGCCGAGTCGGCGCAGCTACCCACGGTGCTCGCTCGGCTCGGACGGCAGATGATGCAGCTAGCACTGTCCACGACGCCATCGCTTCAGCAAGCCCCACCGGTTCTTCGCGAGAGCCTGATGTTTCCGTATGCAGCCGGTCTGGAGTTTGTCGCAGCCGTGCGCAGCGATAAGCCGTGGTCGCGGATTGATGCCGTGTTCCGTGATCCCCCGGTCTCGACGGAGCAAGTCATGCATCCCGACAAATACCTGAGCGGGGAAAAGCCGTGGCGCATCACCGCTACTCCGCTCGCCAGCCTGCCTCTGTATAAGGAGCAGCGACGGGACGTGCTCGGCGAGCTGATGTGGAAAGTCTGGTTTGCCCGAGCCCAATCGGAACGGGATGCCGAGCAGGCTGCCGCAGGCTGGGGAGGCGATCTGCTCGTCTCTTGGACACAACCGGGCGAGACCCTGCCGCTCGTAGCTGTGTTGTCAGGCTGGGATACGGAAAAGGATGCCGATGAAGCCGAACAAGCCGCTCAGAAGCTCATCCTGAGTCTCACCGGTAAGACAGGCGACAAACTGCCGCAGCCCGGCAAGACACAGCTATTCGAGCGTACAAGTGGCGACCGAACCTTCGCGGTCGCCCGACGTGGCCAGAAGCTGCTCATCCTGTGTGGAGTGCCAGCCGCCAGCACCAGCGCGGTCGTCGCAGAGATATTTCGCACTTGGACCGTCAGCCCGCCGGGCCCGAGCGCCCAGTAACCGACTACTGAAAACCGCCGCCGTCGCGACCGCTGCTGGGCGCTACACGACGGTAACGACCACCGAGTCGGCCATAACCGTCGCCGTATATTTCTTCAGCGCCGTCGGAGCGGGGCCACCCGTGACCGCACCCGCCAGCGTGAACGAAGACTGATGACACGGACAAAACAGACCGCTCTTGCTGGCATTTAAACCAACCAGACAGCGCTGGTGGGTACAGATCGCAGACAATGCCAACGCTACGGTCGCGCTCTGCCGAAACACAATTAGGGTATCGCCAAGTCCCTGTGGGGCCCCTGTCCACGAGCCACCGACTGTCATCAGGTCGGGAATGCTCACAAACGGCAGGGTCACTTTACCGCCGCTCACCGTCGGGGTGAAGCTGCCACAACTGGGAGAAGAGCGAAGGTCGATATAGACCGTCTGGCTCGCTTTATCCAGGGTAACCAAGAATGCCTGCACGCTGCTCTTGGCGGGTCCGCGTTGCAACGCACCAATGCACTCGGTCGCCGAGCCAACCGCCAAAAACGTCGACCCGTGACACGGACAAGCAATCACGTCGTCCTGCTTCGCATAACCAAGTGGGCATCCCGCGTGCGGACATAGTGCGTCAACGGCCACAAAGTCATCCGAACTATTGCTCTCCGTCCGTCGCAGGAGCAGCACACCGCCCGATGGAACCATAAATGGCCGATTGCCCGCAGATACGGTCACGATCAGTGCACCACCCGCCGATAGCAGCGCCGGGTTTTCCGCCAGTGAAACAGCGATCATGGCGTAGTTGGCCGAAGCAGGATTTTCGTCGAGCTTGCCAGCAATGCTCGGTGGAGCATCCACATTAATTCCACAGCCACCGCACAAGCTGGCGGCCGTCGTCGCAGCAATTCCTAACAGGACGGACCGTCGAGAACAAGACATCAGCTACCCCTTAGAACACGTAGGCAATCACGCCCGTTGCCATAAATCCCCACGTCGCATATCCGACGATAAGGTGCCCGAGCGCCATATCGCGCTGCTGCAGCGATCCCTCTTTCCACGTCGTCAGCGGACCAAGGATCAGTTGCGTCACCATCCCCGCAGTTGCCAGCGACATCGCCACTTTGTGAACCATCGCGGTGTCGAGCCGGATCGGCTTCGGGTAAGGATTCGGTGCCGCCCAGCCCAGCGCCCCGAGCGTCGCGAAGAGCAGCGTACTGCTAATTCCCAAACCCAAGTGAGCGGGTGCAAAACGATCGTAATCGTTTCCGTTGTGAAAGCCGTTATAGCGCGCCTGGTAGTTTACCTGCCCCACCGCAAGCGTAGCGGCCATCACCGCCAGGGTGGTAAACCCGAGCGCTTGGTGCGTCACGAGCATGGCGCGACGGACCTTCCCGGTCTTTTCGATCTGTGCCACCCGCGCCGCCTCTTTGGCTGCCGCTGCGGCGGCAACCGCCGGATCTTGGGCTTTTCCATCGGCCCCCTTCGATCCTTCATCGAACAGGTCGAAGTTCAGAGCGTCCCCGCTGGCCGCTGCAGAAGTAGTCCCCGGGGCAGAACCCGAGGTGCTGGGGGCAGCAGTGGATGGAGGCACGGGCTCGGCTGCATGGACAACGCCGCCGAGTGCGATCGCAACAGTGAATGTTAGGAAAAACCGCTTCACGCGACGATTAAACCACAGAGTTCCGAAAGACGGCAGATGAACCCTGGGAGACGAGGGCCACCCCTCGACTAGCTACCACTCTTCCCGGGACGAACGAACTCTTGGGTGTGCTCATTGGAAAGCGGCTTGGGCGGCTCTTCCTCAATGGTCCGATTGTGTGCCGAGCCTGCCGTCGCCGGAGGCAGGGTCTTCGCCGACGGATTGGTGGACTCCAGGCTCACGGCTACCACTTCCCCGGTCTTGTCGGCTTCACTATCAAAGCCCATGTTGCCGGGGTGCAGCTGTGCCGTCCGTGGTAGCGCCAGTTCTCCCGATGGAGCCCCTCCATCTATTGAATAGCGAGCCACTCGCACCAGATCTGTTAGCAGCTCTCGCGCCGTCGGGCGCAGCGCCGGATCTTTTTCAAGGGTCCGCATGACCACTTGGGTCAAGAATCCGGGTATCGGCGACGCCCCACCAACGAGCGGAGGCACCGGCTGGTTGAGGTGTCCCAGCACGATCTCGACGTAGCTCTCCTTGTCGCTGTTAAACGGCAGCCGACCGGAAAGCATCTGATACATCATCACGCCGACGCTGTAGACATCGCTCCGACCATCGTAGGGCCCCTGACGAAGTCGCTCGGGTGCCATGTACGTCGGAGTACCAATGATCCCACCACCACCGGTCATCAACTTCCGATCCAGTTCATTGCCATCGCCCAGCATCTTGGCGATACCAAAGTCGAGGATCTTGATGACTTCCCCTGACCGAGTCCGGTGCAAAAACACGTTCTCGGGCTTGATGTCGCGGTGAACCAGCGTCGCAGCGTGTGCCTCGATCAGCACATCGCAGACGGGCAGGATGATTTGGATCGTGCGCTGCAGGCTGAGCACTCGGCGCTCTTTGAGCTCATCGGCGAGCGTTCGCCCAATGAGCAACTCCATCGCCAGATAGGGAATGCCACCCAGCGCCACGCCAGAGTCGAGCACCGTGACCGCATTGGGGTGCTGAAGCCGACTCGCGGATGCTCCCTCATGACGAAACCGACGCAGCGAATCCTCGGTGCTGAGATTGGTCAGCGGTCTGAACACTTTGACCGCGACCTGGCGCTGAAGCTGGATGTGCGTCGCCCGGTAGACCACGCCAAAACCACCAGTGCCAATCAAGCTCTCGAGCCGATACTTGTTGTCGAGAACAAAGCCGCTCGGCAGCTCCGCCAGGTTGGTGTAGATCGGCAGCGGAGCAATTTGCTTGTCGCGCTCTTTTTTCAGCTCGCGCAACTCCCGATGGAGTTCGCTTTTTTCGCGCTCCATCTCGCGCAGCCTGCGACCGCCTCGGATGTGGTACTCGATCCGCACCAGCAGCTCCGAAAAATCCAGTTCCTCATCGAGGTAATCACTCGCCCCAACGCGAAACGCCCGAATCTTGGCATCGACTTCGCACCGCGTCGACAGAAACAGAACCGGAATGAGACGAGTCTGCGGTGGCACCTTGAGCTGACGACACAGCTCGAAGCTGTCCATATCGGCCCGCTTCAGATCGACCAGCACCAAATCGACCGGCTCACGCATCAGCTTTTGCTTGGCAGCCGGACCGCTATCCGCCACCAGCACCTTGAGCCCCGCTTCGGTCAGCGCGATCAGCAGGTCTTCCGCTTCCCGAGGTGTATCGTCGACCAGCAGCACCACTGCCTCGCGAAGATCCACCGCAAGCGCCAACTGCGAGCGCGCAGAGTCACTGAGACTCACTGCTCACCTGCTGGCGTTCTGCACTGTCTATCGCTGGTCGGCATGTCCCCCCTCAACCTTGGCCACGCGGTCTGCCATCGCTTCCGATTCAGATCGGAATCGCCCCAATAACCATTTTATCAGCCCAGCACTTTTGCCGTTGGTGGCATTTTCCAAAAAGGTTAGTTTGCCTCGGCGAGGGGAGACCATGAGCCAGCAACCCACAGCTCGACCATCGCGGCCACACGACCCGACACGACCTCACGGTCACAACGGTTCGACGCATCGCGCCAGGACCGAAGACACCGCCGAACTCACCGTGCAAAGCCACCGATTCTGTCCCGGCTGCGGCACCGAGCTGGTCGATCGCGGATGCAAGATGCGCTGCACCCGCTGTGGCTTCTTTCTCGATTGTTCAGATGGCTAAGTAGGAAAAACTTGAGGGGTCGCTGGTGGGGTCGTATCTTACATCTGCCCTACATATCGGGCAGATGTAGGTTTCCAAGAGGAAGCGACCATGAAGAACGATCAGCGACAAAACCCGCGCAGACCGATCGACATCCTGCTCAACAAGTACATTGATGGACAGCCGCATGTCTGCCGAGGCGTGAACATCAGCCGGGGCGGCATGCTGGTCCATCGCGTCTTGGAACCGGATGTGCCTCATCTCTCTGTAACGGTGGAACTAGAGCTGCCCGGGAGCCCAGAGGTGCTGTGCTTAGAAGGAGTGGTGCTCGGTGCCGGTCGTTACTCGCGGGCCATGGCGATTCGGTTTCTGCGGATGCCACCCCGGATCGCTGTGCTGATCGAGCGATTCATCAGCGGCCAGACCCCCGCCGAGCCAGTACAAGCCACGGTCTGAACCCCCGAAGCAGTGCCCGATCCCGCTTACAGGTGCGGTAGTCGGCCAGACTGCCACGACGCCAGCAGATCCATCGACAACGCCACCGATATGTGAAGCAGCACTCCCGACCACAGCGATCCCGTACACAGCGCCAGTGTTCCAAGCAGCAGTCCCGCAAAGATCGATCCGATGGCTTCGGGGGCAGGCTTTAGCACATGGATCAGGCAGTACGGAACCATCGAGACAAACAACGCCAGACTCCCTAGGTACCGACGGAGTCCGAACAGCAGATAGCCTCGGAAGAAGTATTCGACGGCAACAAAGGTCGACAGGTACTCCACTTCCCAGACCACAAAGTCCAGCAGACTGCGACTGGCCTTTTGATAAAAGGGATAACTTTGCTGGAAGGTCTGAGTAAAGCTCGCCAAAAACACGAGCGGCAGAATTCCGGCAAGCAGGATGAGATACATCCTCGCCCACGGCAGCCTCACTCGTTCCTCCACCACCGCAGAGCCGCCTACAGACAGTCCATACTCACTGAGCCTTTCACCGCGCAGCAGCAGATGCAGCGCCGGAAAGATCCCGTAACCGAGCAGCTTGGCACAGCTCCAGTAGGTGAAGCTGAGCAGCTCATGGAAGTGTTCGAGTCGTGGTCGCTTCGCCACGGCCGGACCGAACACTTGCTCGAAAAAAGGACGATCGCCGATCGAATAGCCGAGCGTAAGAAAGATCGCACCGACCAGCAAAATCTCGCGAATCCGACGGACCTCCGCAGCATGTTGCGATGGGGTCAGAGTCGCTCGATAGTCCGCCGCTTGCCGATCAAAGGACTCCCAAGCAGTCAGCAAAAAGCCGAGCAGAGGAATCCTACGCAGCAATTCCACTTCTCCTTTGCGCTCTGTGTTCATACGCGGTTAGGAGGACTTGTTAGGCTTCGCGGGAGGCGGACTCTTCGTTGCAGGTGCGGCAGCAGGAGTCCCTGCGGGCACCGGAGCAGAATAGGTAAGGAGTGCCTGCGCAGCGAGTCGCAGCCGCCGTCGGGTCAGGTCTTTGCCAATCGCCACCATCGTTTCGAACAGCGGAGGAGAGGCAGCCCGTCCCGTCACTGCGATCCGGATCGGCATAAACAGTTCTTTGGTCTTCCAGCCGGTCTTTTCACAGAAATCCCGACAGGCCTTTTCGAGCGCCTCATGGGTCCAGCCGTGACGAACTTGCTCTTCCAAAAAGTCGGTCAAATCGGACAGGGCCTGGCTGGTCTGTAGCTGATCTCGATTCTTGGGAATGAGCGAGGAAATGATTCCGGTGTAGTCGAGATCCCCGGTTAGGAAGAAGCTCGCAGCCGGAATGAACTGATCCATGCGCTCAATCCGCTCCTTTTCGAGCGGAATCAGCTTGAGCAAATACTCGTCGGAAAGACGCCACGCACGCAGCCGCGTCAGCAGGGTCTCGGGCGTCATTTCGTGCAGGTACAGACCGTTCAGCCAGGTGAGCTTTTGCAGATCAAATACTGGCTCTCCCGCCGATACTTTGGTCCAGTCAAAGACCTCGATCATTTCTGCGAGCGTGAACTTCTCGCGGTCCCCACCGAACGCAAATCCCATCAGCGAAAGGAAGTTCAGGAGTGCTTCCGGAAAGAAGCCCGCGTCGCGGTAGTAGTCGAGCGACACCGGATTCTTTCGCTTGCTGATCTTGGAACGATCGGGATTGCGAAGCAGCGGCATATGAAGAAACGCTGGCGGTTCCCAACCAAACGCCAAATAGAGCTGGATGTGCTTGGGAGTGCTGATGATCCACTCCTCTGCCCGAATCACATGGCTGACCTGCATCAGGTGATCGTCGACGACGTTTGCCAAGTGATAGGTCGGAAAACCATCCGACTTGAGCAGCACTTGATCATCGATCGTAGCGTTGTCGATCACGATGTCGCCACGCAGACCGTCAAAGAAGCGCGTCTCTCCGGTCAGCGGCATCGCCAAGCGGATCACGTACTTGTCGCCAGCAGCGAGCCGCGCAGAGACTTCCTCTTTGGTCAGATACCGGCAGAGTCGATCGTACCCGGGAGACTTGCCCTCGGCCATTCGAGCCCGCCGCGACGCTTCCAATCGTTCAGCGGAACAAAAACAACGATAGGCTGCGCCTTTGTCGACCAGTGCTTGGGAGTGCTGCTGATAGATCGCGGTGCGCTCCGACTGACGATACGGCCCGAACGGACCCCCGCAGTCGGGGCCTTCATCCCACTGCAAGCCGATCCAGCGCAGTGCGCGCAGAATCGCTTCCTCGCTGGCCAGCGTCGAGCGGGTCTGATCAGTGTCTTCAATCCGCAGGATAAACTGCCCCCCGTGTTTCTTGGCAAACACGTAGTTAAACAGCGCAATGTAGGCGGTTCCTACGTGCGGATCTCCGGTCGGTGACGGAGCGATGCGAACGCGAACGGGGCGACGGTCACGACCGGGCCAACGAGCCGCGTGAGAGTTGTTACCTAAGGTGGTGTCAGACGTCGAAGCGGGTGCAGTCACGGCCCGGATGTGTAGCAGTTGGACGTCTCGCGGGCAAGCGGGGTTTTCGCGGTTGGAGGGCCTCAGCCTGTTCGCGTCGTTCATGGTAGGTCGGGCATGAAGTTCGTTGACAGTCAACAAGGGGTCGCTTCAATCTCTGCGGCACCTTCGATGACAGAGAATGATTCGCGGCACACCATGGACGGCGCGACACAGCGACGCCCCCGGCGGGAACGCCTAATCGGCTGGTTGCGCAGCATCGACTGGTCGGTGTGGCTGGTGTGGATCGTCCTGGTCATTCACTACCGAGCGACACGCGGCATTTTTCAAGGCAAAGGCTCGGGGGATGGATTCCTTGGCTTTATGTATCTGCCGGGACTGGTGCTGCATCACTCGTTCGATCTGGCCAAGCCTGCCGCAGAATGGATCACGCCGCTCGGTCGCGAAATCACCGGGCTCGTGGCAAATCCTTGTCCCGTCGGTCCGGTGGTGTTTTGGTTGCCCTTCTATCTGTTAGGACTTCTGCTGCACAAGTTGGCCGCGATTCCTGGGATTGGATTCCTACTCTCTTTGCTGGTTCCCGCTATTGATGGGAAACAACCCTTCACAGGCCGTACAGAGGCCGATCTGTACATGGCAGGGGTCGGGAGTCTGGCCGCAGGAATGTGGGGAATCCGGACTCTGTTTGTGCTGCTTCATCGTCACGTTGGACTGGGCGGAGCGCGCTTCGCGATCGTCGGTGCGGTGCTGGCTTCACCCCTGCTGTGGTATCTGACCACGCAGCCGCTCTACCAACATGCAACCGCATTCTTTGCAGTCACCCAACTGGTCGATGCTTGGGATCGATACCGGGACAATTTGACGCTGAAACGCTGCGTGATCCTGGGAGCCTGGTCGGGTTTTGCTGCGCTGCAGAGACCACAGGAAGCGATCTGGATGTTGCCGATCGCGCTGACTTTGTTTTCCCAATTGCTGTTCATATTCCGTCGAGGGCCGCGCAAAAATCTGCTCCCAATTTTTGGCAAGGGAGTCGCAACTGTTGGCATCGCGGCGCTGACGTTCTTGCCACAAGTGCTGCTGTGGATTCACTACTACGGCAGCTTCCGCGCCCCGCAGCAGCCCGGACACTTTTTGTGGTCGAGTCCCGCGATCGTCGAGTCCTTGTTTTCGATGCGAACCGGTATCTTTCCGTGGGTTCCCGCGATGTACCTTGCGGTGGCCGGAATGATGGTCGCTCTGCGACGCTGGATCGGTTTTGCGTTGCCACTCGTACTGACCGCTTTGGTGGAATTGTATGTAAACTCGAGCGCGTGGGACTTTCATGGAAGCTGGTCGTTTGGTCCCCGACGTTATACCGATGCGATCGTGATCTTGGCGCTGGGTCTGGGGGCTCTGTATGCCGTCCTTGAGCAGCCAAGGAACCGTCGCCTACTTCCCAAGATCCTGTGGGGGGTGCTGGCTCTGTTCATCGTCCAGAACTTCGTTTTGGTTGAGTGGGTGCGCACGCGACGAACCAAATCGTCAAGCGGTGGCGCATACTCTGCGGCGACCTGGATTCGCTGGGCAAAGGGGCCCGAGTGGCTCGCTCGTACGTTAGAACGGACGGGCTATCCGTTTTTGCAACCGGCGTCTACTGTCTACGCATTGGTCTATCGAACCCCGCTCGTTGCCGTGGAGGATATCCTGGGAAACTTCCTAAATGAGCGCGACTGGCGAATCCGCGACTTTGTGCTCGTTCCGCAGTTTGTCGTCGCAGAACGTCCCGCCCAGATCGTGGAAGGACTGCTCCCAAAAGATCAGCCGGCATCGCTTGGAAATGTGGCACGCAAGGTCCGGGTGGTGGTGCCGCTGGTGATGTCAGAGCCGCTTCGGCTTGTGGTGGAGGGTGACTTCAGGGGGCAAGACTCTGCCGTGGTCGTCCGCTGGAACGGACGGCGTCTACTGCCCGAACAGAGCCCCCCAAAACGACTGTCCTTCCTGCTGGATCGCAGCGAGGTCAAGTCACGGCCACGCTGGAATGAGCTGTTGCTCGAAGAACTCCCGGAAGGGACGCAGCTCCAAAGGATTTCGGTGCAATCGAGGTCGCGGTGGTGGAAGTAGTGGCCGCCAAGGTACACTCCAAGCGGAGGTATCTATGTCGCGTATCAATCTTCAGTCCTATCGATGGATCGGCGCATTCCTAAGTATTCTGTATTGCAGTGGAATGTCGGGCTGCGACTCTTCTTCGGTCACAATGATGGATCTCGGAAGCGAGCCTGTCAGCGATCTGGGGCCGCTGCCAACTAGCACTCCTGCGGCGGGAAATCCGGACGGAAAATGTGCGATTCCAGCCGAAGCGCAGGCCGAGTCAATCACCACCCCCACCACGGTCGTCGGCACCGGTACTCCGGCTAGCTGCACCTCGGATGCGGTGGTTGGTGCAGTCGCCAAAGGTGGAGTGATCACGTTTCACTGCGGCCCCGATCCGATCACCATCACGATGACCCAAACCGCGAAAATCTTTAACGACAAGGGACCGAAGATCGTGATCGACGGCGGTGGCAAGGTCACGCTGAGCGGCGGCGGCAAGGTTCGGATTCTGTACCAGAACACCTGCGACCAGGCACAGAAGTGGACGACCAATCACTGCAATGATCAGGATCATCCGTTACTCACGGTTCAGAATCTGACGTTTGTGGATGGAAACGCGAAAGGTCTGAATCCAGGTGGTGGTGGTGCCATCTTTGCCAGCGGCGGACGCCTGAAGGTCGTCAATTCCCGCTTCTTCCGCAACGTGGTGGATGACACCGGACCCGACGTGGGCGGCGCGGCCATTCGCTCTCTCAACCAGTCCATGGGACTCCCTGTGTACGTGGTAAATAGTACGTTTGGCGGCGATTCCGGACTGGGCAACAGCGGCTCCAATGGCAGCGGACTATCCAGCATCGGCGTTTCACACACCGTCATCAATAGTCTGTTCGTACAAAACGCGGCCATCGGCGTGGGTGCCAATCCTCCGAAGTCTGGAACTCCGGGCGGAGGCAGCGGGGGTGCGATCTACTGTGACGGCAATTTGTTCACGCTGAGCCTGTGCGGGGTCAAGATGACCGGCAACACCGCGAAAGAGGGTGGCGGCGCGATCTTCTTTGTCAGCAACAATCGCACCGGATCGCTCATCATCAAAGACTCTTTCCTAAGCGGCAATCCGAGCCTGGGT
>CALLYL010000050.1 GCA_937859535.1 uncultured Myxococcales bacterium | reverse complement strand
TCGTCCCATTGGGCACCGTCGTCGCAATCCTCTGCGAGACCGGTGCCGGTAGTCCATCGCTGGACAGCCGACACTCGGTGTAGCGCAGCGTGGCATCGGGCAGGGCGGACACCTCGCAGCGCTTGCCATCTGGGCTCTCGAGTTCGACTTCATAGACGAGTCCCGCATCGGCGTAGTTCTCTGTCTCCATCGAGATAATCTTGCTATCGGGGAACTGGCGCTCGGCGAGCTTGCGGATGGCCTCCGGCACACGGCTGACATCCTGGTGGTACACCGACATCTTGGTGATGGTGCCGTTTTTGTCGCTGTGCAGCTCGATCTTGCGGGTGCCGTGGGCGTTCGTGGCCAGCGACAACAGTTCGTGGTTGAGCCGACCCGGTCCCACTGTACTCGTCGCGCAGCCCATGGAACACAACATCGCAGCCAGTAGCGGGAAGCTCTTCATGCGCTCACAGTAACCAGGCTCGCCAGAGCCGGTCAATCCTCGCCTTGAGCCCGAGTGAAAGCCGGTTGACCATCCCACTCTTCCAGCTTTTCGATGTGCATCCAGCGCAGCCGCGTGGACACCTGCGCAAGCAGGTTCAGGATCATCGCATCGTTGACTTCTGCCTCGGCGTCGCGCTGCACGAAGCGGCATCGCCAGTGATCCACACAATCGGTCAGCGATCCACGGTCGGGATACACCCGTGCTCCACGGTTCGAGATCATCCGTAGCTGGAACGGGGAGTCCTGGCAGAGCGACTCGACCAGCGGTCCAAGCTGTGCGGGCGTGGTCTGGGCTTCGACAAACACATCGACGCCGACGGTCTTGCGCTGAAGCGGCGTAGTGGGCGATGGGCTGGTGAGCGGTTGCGTGGGCATCACCAGCGGCTGGACCTGCCGAGGCGTGGTGGTGCGAGGCTGTCCTTGTAGACGAGCGATCACGGCCTCGGCAAAGGTCCGAGTGCCCACGCTGCCCTCTTTTCTTATGTCCTGGGTGTACACCCCGTCTTCAATGGCCAGGTAGATGGCCTGCTCGATTCGCTGGCCCGCCATCGCTTCATCCAGGTGGCGCAGCATCATCACCGCAGAGAGCAGCATCGCCGTAGGGTTTGCGCGGTCCTGACCGGCGATGGTGGGTGCGGTGCCGTGCACGGCCTCGAACATGGCGACCTCTGCACCGATGTTGGCCCCGGCTGCAAAGCCGAGACCACCGCACAGTCCGGAGGTCAGGTCGGACAGAATGTCGCCGTTCATGTTGGTGGTGAGCAGCACCTCGAACTGTTCGGGTGCCCGCACGAGCTGGTGAGCGCAGTTATCGACCAAGATGTGCTCGGCCTCGATGTCGGGATAGTCACGGGCCACCTCCTCGAAGGTTCGCTTGAACAGCCCCTCGGTGAGCTTCATGATGTTGGCCTTGGTGACGCAGTGGACGCGCTTGCGGCCCTCGGAACGGGCGACCGCAAAGGCCAAGCGAGCGACCTTTTCGCAGCCCTGGCGAGAGATCAGCTTCAAGCACTGCGCGACATGGGCGGTCTGCATGTGCTCGATCCCGGCGTACAGGTCTTCGACGTTTTCGCGGACCACGACCAGATCGATGGCCCGGTTTGCATAGGGCCCCGGCACGCCCGCAATCGTGCGAATCGGCCGGATGTTGCCGTAGGTCTCGAAGAGCTTTCGCAGGGTGACGTTGGCGCTCTTTTCGCCTTTGCCGATCGGCGTCTCCAGCGGGCCTTTGAGCACCACCCGCGTCTTGTGAATCGAGTCGATGGTGGCGGTCGGCACTCCCGATGGGATGCCGCGCAAAAAGACCTGCTTGCCCGCTTCTTGGACGTCCCACGCTATCGCCACACCGGCGGCCTCGATGACCTGCTGCGTGGCGCGGATTACCTCGGGACCAATGCCATCGCCGGGGATCACGGTAACCAGTTTCCGTCCTTGTTTGTCTTGGCTGAATCTCATGGGGTGCTCCTTGTGTCGCTTCATGGCAAGCCTATCCAGTAACTCTGATTCATGAAATACATTTCATGTTTCAGAATGCATGAACAGCGAATAGCCTCAAGGAGTCATGGCGATCGGAAGAACAGCACAGCCCGAGCAGTTCCCGGAGTGGACGTTCCTGACCAACCACGCCCATGTCTTGATCTTTTTATCGGCGCAGCCCGACGCGCTGCTGCGGGAGGTGGCGAGCACGGTCGGCATCACCGAGCGAGCGGTGCAGCGGATCATCGGCGAGCTAGAAGCCGCGAGCTATCTGGTCAAAGAGCGCGAAGGTCGTCGCAATCGCTACCGGGTTCGCACCGATGGGCCACTGCGTCATCCGATTGAAAGACACCGCAGCGTGCAAGCGCTCCTCGACTTGGTGAACGGTCGTTAGCGTCCGCCCGAGTAGGACAGGGTCAGCTCGACCACACTCGGCAGCTCGTGGGGGAGGCTTAGCTCGGCGCGATACAGGACCGCTTGACCGGCTGACTCGGCCCGCGCCTGAAGGACGCCGTCGCCATAGGCATCAGGAATCGTGATGCGGTTGCCATCGGCAAGCAGGCTACAGCGACCGCTTTGTTCCTCGCCACCGACCATCGCCACGATCGCCCGCACCGCCCCCGCATCGGCACAGGACCGTCCATCGATAAGCTGCCAGTGGACCTCGATGCTCTTGGTTTCCCGTGGCTGGCACCCTGAAGCAATGCTCAGCCCACACAGCCACAACCCGATGCGTCCGACGGATCTCCCTGCCCGCATGGGCGCAGCCTAGCAGAAAGCCGCCGCCGTCGCTCCTAGAGCCCGAGCACTTCCGACATCTCTTGCATCATCTTGACCCGCCACTTGGTCACCGGGCTTGAGCCATCGAGGAGGGCTTTGGTTTCGGTGAGCACCTGGGTAAGCGAGTAGCGGTACACCGATGGATCTTCGGTGGGCTGGCCACCCGGCATCGGCTTCATCCAGGCCATCATCTGGCCTGTGTCACCGCGCAAGACCGCTGCCACGGCGGCGCGTCCGAGCCGGGCCGCGACCATGCGATCCTGAAATGAGGGACGACCGCCGCGCACCAAGTGGCCGAGCACGGTGGCGCGGATCTCGACCCCTGGCAGCACCGGCGTGAGCATCTCCTCGACGCGGCGGACCAGAGAGGTGCAGGGAAACTCGACGCCCTCGGCCTTCAAGATGAGCACGCGCCGCTTGCCGACCTCTGAGTCAAACGCGCTGCGGATTGCCTTGGCCACGGTGGCTACGATGTCGGCCTCGCTGCCAGCCTGCTCGCGGAACAGCACGGCGTCGGCACCGGCGGCGACTGCGCTGGCCATCGCCAGGTAGCCGCTGTGACGGCCCATGACTTCGACGACAAAGGCGCGGCGGTGGGAAATCGCGGTGTCGCAGATCCGATCGCACGACTCGACGATGGTGTTGAGCGCAGTGTCGACGCCGATCGCGGTGGAGGTGCAGCCGATGTCGTTGTCGATGGATGCGGGGATGCCGATGATCGGGGTGCTGCACTCCTGCGACAGCAGGTGCGCGCCGGTGAGTGAGCCATCGCCGCCCACGACGATCAGACCCGCCGCATCACCGAGCGTGGTGATGGCAAGCCGTCTGCCTTCCGGGGTCCGAAGGCGGGCCGAGCGGGGCGAGCCAATCATGGTGCCGCCGAGCGATCCAGCCGTGTCGAGGTCGGGGATGACCGCGAGCCCGTGCTCGGTCACTTGGGTTAGCTCGCGAAACCGGCCATCCATCAGGCCGTCGTAGCCATCGAGCACGCCAAGTGTCCGCACGCCTGCGGCTGCCGCGACTTTGGCCACTGCCCGGACCGCCGCATTCATACCTGGCGCATCGCCCCCAGAAGTCAGGATGAAGATGGTCTTCATAAGTCCCCCACTGCCAGCGTATCGCGTTTTTTAGGTGCAGGGTCGGACTACGTATTGGTTCCCAATGCCCCTATACTGCGCGCCGTGCTTGACCCGTTTGTTCCCGAAGTCACGGTGATTGGCGGTGGCCTGGCTGGTTGCGAGGCTGCTTGGCAGCTTGCCGAGCGTGGCCACAAGGTTGATCTCATCGAGATGAAGCCAGCGCGACTGTCGCCGGCGCATACCACGCCGCTGCTCGCAGAGCTGGTGTGCAGCAACTCGCTGCGCAGCGATGATCCCTGTTCACCAGCGGGGCTGCTTAAGGCCGAGCTGCGCGCCGCCCGCTCGCTCATCATCGCCTGCGCGGACGAGGCGAAGGTTCCCGCAGGTGACGCCCTGGCCGTGGACCGCTTGCAGTTTTCGCGACGAGTGACGGCTCTGGTGGTGCGTCATCCGAACATTCGGTTGCGGCGACAGCTCTGTGACGAGCTACCCAAGGGGCCGTGCATCCTGGCGGGGGGGCCACTGGTCGAGGGTGGGGCAGCGCGGCAGCTTCGCAGCCTGTGTGGCGACCGGCTGTACTTTTACGACGCCATCGCCCCGATTGTGGAAGCGGACAGCATCGACTACGACCGCTGTTTCCGGGGCTCGCGCTATCACCAGGGCGAAGAGGGCGACTACTTAAACTGCCCACTCAACCAAGAGGAATACCATGCGTTTGTGGCGGCGCTGCTCGCTGGTCGCAAGGTTACGCCCCATCGCTTCGAGGAGCCGCGCTACTTCGAGGGCTGCCTGCCGGTCGAGGTGATGGCGGAGCGAGGTCCGGAGACGCTGGCCTTTGGGCCGATGAAGCCGGTGGGGCTCATTGACCCGCGCAGGCCGAGCGAGCATCCGTATGCGGTGGTGCAGCTCCGCGCCGAAAACCGCTACCACACCGCCTACAACTTGGTCGGGTTTCAGACGCGGCTCGCCTATCCGGAGCAGAAGCGCATCTTTGCGATGATTCCGGCGCTGCACCGCGCCGAGTTTGTCCGTTACGGATCGATTCACCGCAACAGCTACGTCGAAGGCCACAAGGTACTTGATGCGGCGCTGGCGCTGCGGGCGGCCCCAAACATTCACTTGGCGGGCCAGATCACCGGAGTCGAGGGCTATATCGAGTCGACGGCGATGGGGCTTTTGTGCGGGGTGCTGCTCCACGACAAGCTGCGCGGGCTGCCGCTGTCCTTGCCGCCGCAGACCACCGCCATTGGGGGCCTGTACCACCACGTCATCACCCCCCGTGAGCCGGGCGTCAAGTACGTGCCGATGAACATCAACTTTGGGCTGCTGCCACCGTTTGTCGGCAAATCGGCCAAGCGAGCGGGCAAGCGCGGACGGCGAGCGCTTCACGCGGAGCGGGCACGCGAGCACCTGCCAGGCTGGCTGGGCCAGATAGGCATCACGGCGGATCTGGCTTCGCTGTTACTGGTTGACGCGGAGCAGGATGGCGGTGGTGTTGTCGACGCCGCCGAAGCTTAGCGCGGCGCGGATGAGCGCATCGCAGGACTCATCGAGTGTCGGCGCGGTGGCGGCTTCGGACATGACCTCGCGCAAGATCCAGTCATCGACCATGTCGGTCAGGCCGTCGCAGCAGAGCAGGTAGACATCGCCGAGCTGCATGTTGGCGGTCTGGTACTCGACCTCGACCGCTTCATGCAGGCCGACCGCCCGGACGATGACGTTGTCGTTCGG
>CALLYL010000049.1 GCA_937859535.1 uncultured Myxococcales bacterium | reverse complement strand
GCGTGAACGGAGCAGCGGGTGCCACAGGTGCCAATGGTGCGGCAGCCCCTGGATTTGCAGGAGGGACCGCCACAGGCTACGTCCCCGGATCGGGAGGCGATGGCACAAGTGGGATGCCTGGTAGTGGCGGCGGCGGCGGTGGGGCTGGCGGCGGTGATGCGGGATCATTTATCTGCACCAAGGATGCTGGTGGAGCAGGGGCGGGCGGCGGCGCGGGCGGCTGTTTGGGAATGGCCGGAAAGGGAGGAGCGGGTGGCGGGGCCTCCTTCGGGGTGTACCTGTACCAAAGTACCGTCACTCTCTCGAACAGTACGATAAAGGCTGGTAGCGGTGGCGCAGGCGGCAAGGGGGGGGCTGGCAGTGCGGGCGGTAACGGCGGGGCCGGCGGATTGGGAGGAGCCAAGGCTGGCGAAGGCGGGGCTGGCGGCAACGGCGGCGCGGGTGGCAAAGGGGGCGATGGAGGGGCCGGCGCTGGCGGCAACGGCGGCGTAAGCTACGCGATCTACGGTCGAGGTGCCTCTCTGACGCAGGCCAATAACACCACCATGAACGGTGCCGGAGGCATCGCTGGCGTCGGCGGATTGAACACTGCCGGAGCGCAAGCGCCGAACGGAGCGAACGGGCTTTCGGGCACGATCCGATTGGATTGATCGGTGCCACGCTGGTGGCCCCTGACTGTTGCATCGCAACACTCCCACCACTGGCGCTCCGCCGTTCAGAGCTTCGGACACTGGGCACATCCGGTGACACGCCAAACTCCGCTCAGACGGTGCCGGTTACACGTTGACGAGCACTTTCCCTGCCCATATCAGGCCGGCTGCGGGCGAATACTATCGATCCTTCCTGTACTCGGGCGCTGGGACTAACGGCTTGTCAGCCGCTGGGAGCGATGCGGAGTGAACTTCGTGCTGCGATAGTAGAACGAAACAGAGTCCGGACCGATTCCGAGGTAGCTCAGGAAACAGCCAAAGGAGTCCATCTGCTGGCACCACGTCTTGGCCTGCTGTGCACAGCCAAACTCCGCGGCGACACTCACGATCGAATCACAACAAGCTAAGAGTGTGCGTAGCGGTCCGGGCGTCAGCAGGTTGACAGAGACGCCATAGTCCAGGGTGCGGAAGTCCTCCTCGGTCATCATCGGAGTCTTTCCATGATCATCGGCACGACGCGGAAGTTCGAGTTTCACCACTGGCTGCTGTTCGGGCACAAAGTCTCCTAGCAGTTGCGCAAGCGCAGTCCTTATCGCGTCTCTTTGCGGAACATCGCGAAGCAGTCGAGGCGAGAGCTGATGATGAGGTGTGTAGGAAGGCTGAAGCATCGCCTGCGCAGGCAGTGCTCTTGGACGACTCCTTTCCGTGGTGTCAGCCAGCGGATCGCCAGGGCTCATAAAACGGAGCTTGAAATACATCGGGAGCCTGGCCATAGCCGGACTGTCCATGTGGAGTTCCAGACTCCGAATGTATGACAGAGAGGGAAGCTGCTGCTGCTGCGCCAAAAGATCCAGATCTTCCAGGAAGTGAACCGGGCGATGGCGAAACTGATACAGCTTGTAGCTTCGCACATCGAAGTCATAGGCCGCGCAGGTAAAGAATCTGGCACTGCGACGCAGCCATTCTGCAGCTTCGGATCCTTCATCTGCAAGCTGCGCACGCACAGACTCTGTAGGTGCCGCCTGCTGCGCACTTTCCAAGAGCACTCCACGCTGATTAGGCTGCCAGGACAGACAGCCTCCATATCGTCGCTGAGAAAAGCCGCGCGGCGAGATCTTGATCGACGGCTCGATCAGCTCGCTGGGATCATAGTCGGTGCCCGCACTCCGTTTCACGACTTCCTCAAAGATGCCGCTGTGTTTGTCCTGTTGTTCTCCATGCAGTGTCGCCAGAAAATCGCGAGTGGCGCCGATGCGTGAGCCCGGACCCGGTTTGGAATGGTCTTCCCTGCGAGGGGTATCTGCGGTCTGCTGTGCCATGTTCGGAGTCCTTTTTACCAACTGGTGGGATCGAGATAGCCCGCCGAATCATTGATGGCATTCCAGACATCATCGGCAATGGAATCGATTTCGGACGCTACATATCCAGCGGCAGCGAGTGCTGACTTGATGGAACCCGCAGCAGCTCCGAATGCACTGCCCAATATCTCGGCTGCCTCGCTTGCAAGAAAGCCAAGTGCATCGCGGAGGATTGCTGCGGCTTCCGTCAGACCGGTTCCCAAATAGCCGATGAGTTCCTGCGCTCCAACATTGAATATCTCGTAGGTGTGTTTCGCAATGTCAATAGCGGCGGCACCGGCTGACTTGAACAGCTCAACGGCTTCCTCTGCCAGGTCGGTCAGGTTGTTTCTGACCCACTCAAAAGCGGCCTTCATCGCCTTGCCGAGTTGGTCGGTGAAGAAGCTCTTCACGGTGTCTGCAAAGAAGTGTTCGAACACCTCCCCAAGTGACTTCAGATCCGTAAGCGTCACTCCCCAGCTAACCGGTCCGACGCTGACGTCGACGCCACAGACATGAAACCAGAAGGACAGATCCTGATGGTATCCAGATGCATCGACTCGGTTTGCAATCCGACCGCCGATGTCCACAGACACAGAAAGTCCCAGAACAGAGAACCCATACTTGAAGCGGGGAGAGAGCGCGATGAAGTACTCACTCTGCTTGCATCGCAGCTCCAGCGAGCCCATGTCTGTCGGGCACAGAAACGACAGACCCTCTCGTGAAATCGACAGCTCTTGGTAGTTGTCATACAGACCGTTCAGCAGGATGAGCTTGCCGCTGTAGTACACCCCTTGTCTTGCAGTGGTCAGCGAGATGTCGACGCTGGGCCCGTTCTGTCCGGACACATCGGTGAACTTGATCAGGGTGACTCCTGCCACCACAATCGAGATGCGATCGGCCTGACCTTGCAGCACGCCGCCGCTGGTCACACTGAGGCAGCCAAACAAGCGCGCGTGGTAACCCCACAGGTTCAGTGCTCCACCAATGGAGATGCCTCTGTCGTAGTCCTTCCCTGCAATCGAACCGCCATTTGGCGCAAAGTAGATGACAAGGTCCGTGATGCTGACATCCAAGATCGAAAGCAGTGCATCCAGACCTGGAATCTTGGTCAAATCCAGGAGTGCTTTGATGAGTCGCGGAAGATCGATTCCTTCCGGACTCTCGATGGCCAAGATGGTCTGATCGACATTGGCCGGATCAAAGTTCAGCGCGATACTGGCACCGAGTAGTCCATCGCCAAGGTGAACGCCTCCGCGCAGTCCCACACCCAGAAATGGCGGCTTGTCGGCGAGCTTGAGCTGCACCCCGAGACCATCAATGACAACTCCCGGACAACCAAACGGATTGTGCCACTTCCCGTCGGGATACTGGTTTTCATCGGGATCGAGTGCCCCCCAGACGACGATGTCTTCAGCGGTCGATCCTTTCTCGACACCTATCTCTCCCTGGAAGACCAAGGACTCACCAAACAGTCGAAGCGTAAAGCGATGCGCGATCGCGAACGAGGTCTTTCCGGGCCCCACCGCAGAGTTTAGTCCCAACTCATTGAAGGTCAGGGAAACCGCGTTTCCAGGAATCAGCGGAATGTCGAGGATTGCGCGTCCAGAGAAACGATACTCCGTCGCAGAGCGAATCCCCACCGCAAGCACCAGGAAGCGCTGATCCAAATGCAGCAGATCGATCTTCCACTTGTTCGGAAGGAGTGAAATTCCTGGGAGGTCACTGACTTTCTGCGTGGCATAGAAGTTCATGCCTTTGCAAAAGTCACCCACTGCGGGGTCGTAACCTTCGCCGCTTGCCACGATGATGGTGGGGTTTGAAAACGCTTGCAGGGGCGGCACAACCAGCGCATCGACCACCGTGGCAATTCCGGCCTGCACGGCCACATCGTGGACAAGCTGTGCGACGGAGAACGAGGTGGAAAAGCGGGCCCGATAGACCATCGGATTCGCGTCCTGAGCGAGAACAAGTGTTCCCGAAGCGCTGGGCAGACTCACGGGCTTGGTCAGTGTGAGTGTCCCACTGAATGCGAAGGTCTTCGCAATGGGAGTCACCTGGAACAAACCACCCACCAGAAGCTGCGCAGGAACTCCAAACAGATCGAACGAGATTCCGCTGCTCACATAGGTTTGGATGCTCAGATCTACGAGGGAATCGCCGGTCGATATGCTCAAGCTTCCGCCCGTGTTGGTTGCTACAGGTGTGAGAACTTCCGTAGGTGTTGGAACATCGAGCGCTTGGGTTGGGACCACCGCGACCGCTGCGCTACCAAGAGGAGGAGCCGGACTTCCCCATCCGAGATCTCCATATCCTGTGACAGTCTCTCCACGTGACGAGCGGTCCGCAATCAGCGATCCCTGCGCTTCATCCAGTCGATAGTACCCAAACAGTCCGCGCTCGCTTCCGGTGAGTCGGACACTGCGCAGCGCAGCGATTTCATCGGCAGATCTCGCTCTGTTCCAGAGTCGGACCTCTGCCATCCGTCCTTTGAACATCGCGTCCCAGTACCAGTTGCTCTTGCCGATGAAGGCGCGATCACGCACCACCGGAGATGGAAACTTGAGCAGCTTGGACTGGTTGAGCGTGACACTGACTCCGTTTTTGTAGATGCAGACATTCCCTGCGGCATCAAGCGTGGCCGCGATGTGGATCCAGGTATTGAGCGAAAGCACCTGTGACGTCGTCACAAACTCGGTGTAGTTTGCGCCGTCGTAATAGATCCGCATCGCCACTTGGTTGGTGGTTCCGTAGCGCGCCAGGAAGACGTTGTTTAGGCGCATTCCCTGACCGATATCTAAGATGCGCGACCAGCTTCCTACGCTCTCGAAGTACACCCATGCTTCCAGCGTGAATCCTTTGGCCAGATCCTCTGTCACCGATGGAAGCCGCACATAGGTGCTCGCGCCATCAAAGGACAGCGCTCCGGACGAAGCGGTCGAAGTCTGGCTGGGAACGACGCTCTGGAAGCTGGGAGTCGAAAGATCCCATGCGTAGCTCAAACCGCTGACGATGCCGTCCTGATGTTCATCCGAGCTATCTCGAACGATGCGTCCGCTGGAGCCGAGCAGTGGATAGCAGCGGAGCATTCCGGAGACGGCACCACCCAGCCGACAAGAACGAGCAGAGAGAAGCTCCTGAGGAGTCCGTGACCTCGACCAGATTCGCGCTTCCGTCATCCGTCCAGCAAAGCGAACCCCGGCTTGACTGCGGCCAAGATACGACGACGTTCTTTGGCCATTCCGAGGTGGGTCGATCACGTTGCGATCGATGCTCAGCGGAACGCCATCTTTGCACAGCAGCACATGCCCGTTCTCATCCACTGACGCAGCAACGTGAGTCCAAGTGGATGCGGTCAGGACTCCGGCTGCTCTGACGAACTGGACTGCGTTTGTTGCGACCTGGATGGCAAAAACCAGCGTCGAGCCTTCCTTTCCCAAATAGACGTTGTCTGCGCCGCCTGAACCACTGCCCAAATCGATCAGGCTGACAGTCTGCGTCACTTCATCGCAATAGACATACGCCTCCAGACACAGTCCTGTCGTGGTTGGTGTCATCACACTTGACCAGATTGTTGGCAGCGCGACATGTACCGACCCATCAAATCGCAGGGCGCCCTGGGGGGGCGTCCATGGTGCAAACACCGGAAGAGGAATCGCTGCGCCACCGCCGCCTGTAGACCATGCACAGCGACCGCGAACCCAAGCATGGCTTGCCGCTTTGGTCGCGTCCCCCGCTCGTTCTCCGTCGGTTTCGTTGAGTCGATGGTTGACGACAAGTCCTGCTTCGGTTCCCCGCAGGCGACTCGTCATCGATTTTTGGATGTCGCTTTGGCTGCGAGGAACATTCCAAATCCGTGCTTCTGTGACCTGGCCACAGAAGCTGGTCTGGGTTCCGAATCGACTGCGTCCGATCGCTGCCTTTCGAGACAGGGCAGCGGGAACTGCCGCAGCGACGCTCTGCGCGAGTCCACCTTGCACGTACAGAGTCGCTTTTCCCGTGCTGTCCACCGTTGCTGCGATGTGTGTCCAAACACCGAGCTTGATTGATTCTGCACTGGTCTCGACAGAGTATTTGGTTGTGCCGCGATATACCTCCAGGACCAGTGCCCGATCCGTACCGCGCCGACCCAGAATCACATTGTCGAGTGGCGCGCCATTTCCAAGATCGAAGATGCAGGCCCAGGCTCTATCATCCTCCGGCAAGATCCAGGCTTCCAGGCAGAATCCCAGCGACAGATCTGCCCCGACCCTGGGAAGTTCAACCCAGTCGTCGCTTCCGTTGAGAACGAGCGCTCCCTGTTGATGTGGAGGAGGCAGAAACAGCGGCGCTGCGACTCCCCAAATCTGGCGCAGCCCAGTGATTGCGGCGTCACGCACGCTGTGCGATGAATCGTGCAGGACGACACCATCTGTCTCGGTCCCGCGATAGTACGCCACCAGCGAAGGGTCGGAGTCATAGAGCGTGCGATTCTTGGTCTCAGCGATCTCGGACGCAGTCCGCGCTCGGTTCCAGATCCGTACTTCGGAGAGACTGCCAAAGAGGCGAGGTTCATCGCCATCGCCGCACCCCAAGAATCCTTTGGGCCGCAGCACACCGGAGCGGAGTGCATAGACTGTTCCGCGCGCACGCTCGCTGCCATCGACGTAGATGATGCCCTGTCCAGTCGCATCGACCGTGATAGCAATGTGGAAATAGACACGTTCAGGAACCACGTTTTGGGCGGCGAGCGTCTTCACTTGGTCGCCCTGAGACACAGAGAGCAGAAGGTCATTCGGAATGCCATCACTCAAGACCGCCACGCGGGAAAGGGAGATGGTATCTGCTCCGGCTCCTCGACCTATCGAAAAGATCCGAACGTTGTGCTGCGTCCCGTTAAGGTAGACCCATGACTCGAAAGTGAAGCCCAGGGAA
>CALLYL010000048.1 GCA_937859535.1 uncultured Myxococcales bacterium | reverse complement strand
CGCCGGACTGCTTTCCGCTGCGAAGCAAGCCAAAGCGTTGTTGCAGGTTCCGCTGTTTGGTCGCCCGCGAATGATCGACTTTTCGCAATATACACCGAGAGGACACTACGTCGAAGACCCTCAGCTCAGCACTCTGTTTCAAGCAGCGATGTGGTTGTCACGACTGGAACTGAACCTTGTGTCGCGCTCATCGCGAAGCTCGGCACCAGGAACGACGCCTGACCCACGTGAGACTCCTCGGGAATCTGTGCTCGCACTATCGCTGGCAGACCTTGTGGAACGCTCGGGAGTTCTCTCAGATATTGATGCACTCGATCGGATCTGGTCGGTGCTAGCGGGTCGTCGCGAGGATGTATCCATTGCGAATCTTATCGCGTTACGCAAACAAGCAGGCATTGCCGATCTTCGCGCTCCCGATGTCGCAGACAAGCTTCGTGCGGTGATTGGGAATCGATTTTCACGCACCGTGGCGATGCACTACATGCCGCAGGGCTCATCGCAGCTTCCCGTGATTTCGACCTTGCTCGGTCCGCGTGTGGTTGCGGATGCGATGAGCATGGGTTCACTGGTTCACGATGCGGTTTCGGATCGCTATCGCTTGGGTATTGCAGAGCTAGCCTATTCTCTGGGAAGCGACCGTGCGCTCAACTATCTGGCGGCTGATCTACAACGCTTTCCGACGCTACGCGGTCAGCTCGACAAGTCTCGTGGTGTCCTGTTCGCGGCCCTCAACCCAACTGTGCCGAACACAGATTTGTATTCGGCCTGGCTACGTGCCGTGCAGAATCTATCGACGACTCCGCAGGGAGTCCGCCCATCCTACATGGACGAAGCGGCGTACTCCGATGTGCGGATGAACTCCGTGGTGGCGGCATTTGGACAGATCAAACACAACTATGTGCTGATGGCTGGTCAAGCGTACGACATGGGTGGCTGCGAGATTCCTGATGGTTATGTGGAGCCCGCTGCCGCGACCTATGACGCGCTGATTGAATATGCAAAGCGAGGAGAGCGAATCCTTAGCGAACTCGATCCAAGTGAAGTCACAGCAGGTCTTTCGTATTTTCGTCGCTTGGGCAAACTCCTGAGGGTGTTTCGAGTGATCGCTGCTGATGAGCTGGCCGGACGACCCCTGAGTATTGAACAAAAGCGATTCCTATCGATGGTAGTAGAGATGTCGCCTGGTAGTTCCGGTGGACCTCCAACGTACACCGGCTGGTACTTCGATCTATTCCGACAGCGCCAAAGCGAAGGCCTCGCCACCAGTCAGTTCATCGCGGACTTCTACACCTCGACCAACCTCAGTGAAGCATCCTATGTAGGTGTGTCCTCCGTGCGATTGGGCGTGTTTGTGATCGATGTGGGTGGTTCACCACGCATCGTGACCGGACCGATTGCGCGGGCATTCGAACATCACCGGACCTTTGGTCCTGGCATGCCCCGACTCAATGATGAGAGTGCCGCCAGTCTGGCCACAGAGGATCAGCACGATCCATGGGCCAAAAGCTATACGGTGGCCCCCCCTCCGGACATCACCCCAGTCACGGTGACTTACGATCCCGATACCTCCCCATCCATCACGGTCGAAGCAGAGGTGGCACTGAGCGAGGTGACCTTTGCGCTGCTCGATCATCATCGCCAGCCGCTGGCGACGCTGCACCGTTCCTTTCCAGTGGGCAAGACGGTGTTTCGCTTTCCGGCGAAATCTCCGACGGGGAAAGCGCTTACTGCGGGACATGTTGGGGGCATTAGTCTTCGTCAGGGAGAGTTCTTCCATGCGGCAGAGGTC
>CALLYL010000047.1 GCA_937859535.1 uncultured Myxococcales bacterium | reverse complement strand
TTCGGACGCAACCGCGCTCTGCTGGTGGTTGCTCGCGCTGCGCTGGCTCGGGTGGGTGGCGTCAAGACGCTGCTGGCCGTGTTCGCGATCCTCATCGGACCCGAGCGGGCCGCCAAGGTAGCTCGTCCGACCCTTGTGCTGTGGGGAGTCGGTACCGTACTCGCCGAGGATGCCCAGCAAAAAGGCAAAGAGACCGTCGACAAAGGCAAGCAACTCGGCCAAAAGGGCTACCAACTCCTGCGCCAACAGGTCGACAAGCTCTCTGACTAGACATCGTCCGCTAAAACAGACAACCGTCCGCACACGGACCCTGAAGTGCGAGGATGGTTGAAATTCCGCCCACCGACACCGCAACGGATGGTCCAAAATAGGCGGCACATGGACAAGCTGCGCTGGCTTCACCTGTCTGACATTCACTGCGGGCAGCGCGGTGAACGGACCCGCTGGCCGACGGCGAGAGCGCCATTCCTATCGGATCTAAAAGAGCAAATGCAAACACTCGGGCCGCCGGACCTGATCTTGGTCAGTGGCGACCTGGCGTTTTCGGGACAAAAGCGCGAGTACGAACAGCTCAAAGAACGGCTCGATGCCATCACCGCAGCCACCGGCGGCAATCCACTGTGGGTGGTTGTGCCCGGCAATCACGATCTGCGCTGGCCGGAGCCTGGCGATGCCACGGCGCGGGGGCTGCGCAGCTACCCCGACGATCCCGATGTCCGACGGGCGGTACACTCCACCAAAAGCGAGACCCAGCGATACCTGCGAAAGCTGTTCACCGACTACGAGCGCTTCTTCCGCGAATACATACTGAGCAGGTGGCAAGCACGCAGCGACGAACTCCAGCTCGACTACAAGTTCGGTGGCTTACCCGGTGATTTCTTGCTGCGGATTGAACAGCACGGGCTGCGATTGGGAATCGTGGGCCTGAATTCGGCCTTTCTTCAGCTAGGCGGCGACGACTATGAGCGACGGCTGAGCCTGGAGCCAGAACAGGTGCCGGGGGATCTGCCGCAATTTGTCGAGGACACGGACGCGGCGCTGCTGATGATGCATCATCCGCCGTCGTGGCTCTCCCCCCGGAGCCACCGACTCTTCGAGCAGGAACTGTACCCGCCGGGACGCTTCCTGGGCTGTCTGTTCGGTCATATGCACGGACATCGTGCGACGACGGAGCTTGGGGCATCGGGACAGCCACGTCGCTACCTACAGGCCTCGTCGCTGTTTGGGCTGGAACACTACGGCCACGCTCATGAGGAGCGCGTGAGCGGCTACACCATCTATGAGCTTTTGCGCACCTCGCCCAGTGAAGGCAAGCTGTCACGCTTCGTTCGCACGGCCGTGTTTCTAGAGGACGGGGCGCTGCGGTTTGTCGACGATCTGCGGGCAGGTCCGGCGGGGCAAACCCTGACCGTGTCGCTGCGCAGTCGGCGCGGTGTGGATAGCACAATGCCGACCGCAGAACGGACGCCCGCGCTCCTCTCACCGTCTCAGACCGCGATCGCGAATCCATTTTCGCACAGCGGCAGGCTGACCGATCCCAGCCTGTTTATTGGCCGCAAGGAGATTCTCCGTCAGCTCTTTGAAGACCTCCGCTGTGGCGGCAATCGGGCCTTGCTTGGTCCCGCGCAGATTGGGAAGTCGTCGCTGCTGTCCATGGTGTGCGCGCTCGGTCCCGAGCGGCTGCGGTTTGAACCCAGTGCATTTGTGTATTTGAATTTGCAGATCATCGACGACGACGGTGACTTTTTCGATGCGCTGTGTCACAAGCTCGGGATCGCTCCCTGTCGAGGCTACAAGTTGGAACGGCAGCTCTCACAGCGACGGGTTGTGCTCTGTCTCGACGAGGTCGAAAAGCTGCAAAGTGAGCGCTTTCCAGTGGCAGTACGCGAGCAGCTCCGTGGACTAGCCGACGGTGCGGACGCCCCACTGACACTGCTTTTGGCCAGCAGAGTGCCGCTCGACAAGCTCTTCCCCGACGCACCGGACCGCACGTCACCACTTTATAACGTTGTGCCGCCGCTCACTGTGCCGCCATTTTCCGACGCTGAGTGCCGAGAGCTACTGTCCACCCGACTACACGGCAGCGGGGTCACTTTTGTCGAGCCCGAGATCGCCCAGCTCATCGAAACCAGCCACGGTCACCCAGCCACCCTCGTCGCCGCCGCCGCCACCCTATTCGATCAACACCGAGGCCGTCGGTGACTCGATTTCGCGCTCTTCACCGCCTGTGGGCATACTTCTTCCGGCCTCAGAGACGGATTTCGTCCAGCATTATCATTCAAAATAAAATCAACGAGACCATTGCTCTCTCATTTACAAACTCCAAACAGAATCGTGACACATTACCGGCAATAACAAACAAAATTGCCGACAATCTGTATGCACTTATTAATCCAAATCACACCAAAATAGAACAGCTTGCAATTCATTCAGCAATCAGTTTTACGAGATGCTTAGACAAGGCGGCTCAGGTCAAGACTCTGTATCAAATTGCGCAGTTCCGCTGGATTGTACTGCCGACAGAGCTCGATTCTCTCTTTCCACCCCAGCTTCGGGATGCGATCGATTCACTAAAACAGATCGGGGATACCGTGGATCGCGCCATGGAGACCACGGCTCAACTGACCAAAACCACGACTCTTTGGGAAGTCAGCGAGCAAATTGTCCATTTGACGCGGGCGCAGTTTGCGTTGAAAGAACTGGGCGAAGGCTTTGCACCTGTACTGGCATTGGTGATTGGTCATTTCGCTGATGTGCTCAAAGAAGAAGGCGAACGCGTTCGTACGGAGCAACAGCGCGGGCCAGTGCCCAATCCTTATGTCATAGGCAATCCCGTACACGGCCAGCTCTTCGTCGGACGCGAGGACGTACTCAGGCGACTGGAGGAGCTGTGGGGCTCGAGTGGTCAGTGTCCGTCAGTATTGCTCTACGGCCACCGTCGAATGGGAAAGTCGTCGGTGCTGCAAAACTTGGGCCGTCTGACGCTGCCGAGTCACAGCGTGCTGGTCGACTTCAACTTGCAGCGAATTGGTCGGGTCCGCTCGACGGCGGAGCTGCTCCATGGACTGTCTTTGAAACTGTACGATGCGGCGAAACGGGCCGGACTCGGTGGCGAGCTGCTTTGCGAACCACAGGAGTCCGACTTTCTGGCCGAGGGCAAAAATCCCTACCTGGCGCTCGACCGCTTCCTCGACAAGCTCGGGCAGCTACGCGAAGGCCGTCGTTTTCTGGTCACCGTCGATGAGTTCGAGCTGATCGAAGAACAGATCGCCGAGGGACGGCTGGATCCTCACCTTCTGGCGGTCTTTCGTGCGACCTTTCAGACGTATCCCTGGCTGATCATGGCCCTGGCGGGTCTGCACCGTTTGGAAGAGCTGCGACATGACTACTGGCATCCCCTGTTTGGATCGGTCTCGGCAATCGAGGTCAGCTTTCTTAGCGATGGAGCCGCTCGCACGCTGATTACCGCGCCAGCCCCCGACTTTGCGCTCGACTACGATGCAGCGGCAATCTCTCGCATCATCGAGCTGACCCACGGGCAGCCCTATCTGATTCAGCTCATCTGTCACAGCCTGGTGGCGCGCTACAATCGTCTGCTCAGTGAGGAGCCGGTGCCACCTCTACGCCGCTTTCAGTTGGCCGATGTAGACGCGGTGGTCAGCGAATCAGAGCTGTTCACCGATGGGATTCGTTACTTTCAAGGGGTCTGGGATCACGCCTTGCGCAGTGCACCAGCGGGCCAGACCCAGGTTCTGATCGTGCTGGCGCAACAACCGGACGGACAAACCGTAGAGGAGCTGACCCGCTCATGCGGGCAACCAGAGGCGACGACCCAGGCTGCGTTGCGGGCTCTGACTAGACACGCCGTGCTCAGAACAGACGGCGTCCGCTATTATTTTACAGTCGAACTTCTCCGTCGCTGGATTATTGCTCAGAGCGTCCATCTGAGCAACAAACAAGCGGCGGTTGATGCTGGATCATAAACCAAATCGTCTGCTAAAATCACCATGCGTCTGCTATAGCAGACGACATCCAACGGCGAAGAAGGAAAGCACATGTCGAGCACTCACTGGTTCCAAGACAATGCACAGTCGATTGGCCGCACTCCGTTGGTCCGCCTAAACCGCGTGATCGATGGGGCTCCTGCTACCGTACTCGCCAAAATCGAGGGCAGAAACCCCGCCTACTCCGTCAAGTGTCGACTCGGAGCGGCGCTGGTGTGGGATGCTGAAAAGCGTGGAGTCCTTGGCGAAGGCAAAGAGCTCGTCGAGCCGACCAGCGGCAACACCGGTATCGCCCTCGCCTTTGTCGCCGCTTCTCGTGGTTATCCATTGACCCTGACCATGCCTGAGACGATGAGCATCGAGCGCCGCAAGCTACTCGTTGCCTACGGGGCCAAGCTGGTCCTAACCGAAGGTGCCCGTGGCATGAGCGGGGCCATCGCCAAAGCCGAAGAGATCGTAGCCTCAAACCCGGACCGCTACGTTCTGCTCCAGCAGTTCAAGAATCCTGCAAACCCTGCCATCCATGAAGCCACCACCGGCCCAGAGATTTGGCATGACACCGATGGCGGCATTGACATCCTGGTCTCGGGCGTCGGCACCGGCGGCACCATCACAGGTATCTCGCGGTACATCAAACAGCACAAGGGCAAGGCCATCACCTCGGTGCAGGGTGGTATTTTCAAAGTGGACGCAGCGGG
>CALLYL010000046.1 GCA_937859535.1 uncultured Myxococcales bacterium | reverse complement strand
GAAAACCCCGATCAACTGTTTCCGATGGCACCCGTGGTACGCGGCACTCCGCTGTCGCGTTCGGGGCAGCCGAGCGAACACATCTTGCTCAAGCTCCGCCAAGACCGGGTGGTGGTGGTGGGCGACGAATCGATCGAGCTGGGAATTCGCTGCGAGGACAGCCAAGCAAACGTCCTGCCGTGTGCGGTGCAGAGCGCGCAGGTGTCGGCGCTACCGTTAGAGAGTGGCAAGCCGCCGGGGTCAAGGCCGGTGAGCTTCGTCAAAGACCAAGCCGCCGGTCGCCAAGGGGAGCTCGTCGCGACGCTGCGTCCGATCGATCTGAAGCTGGTCGACCAGAGCTGGCCGCTGCGGGTCGATGTGAAGCTGCAAGCGGGCAGCGATCCGGTCGAGCAAGGCTCGGCGCTGTTTGACTTCCTGTTTACGCCCGAACCTCCGGCGGTTTCAACAGGTCCGGTACGGGAAGCGGTGGCAGATGGCTCGCTTGTGCTGACCTACGGGCTGTCCGTGAAGCGGGCGGGTCGCTATGTGCTGCATGCGCGGGTCGATGACGCGGCGGGTAAGCCAGTCGGCTTTCTGGAATGGAACGATCTTCTCCAGGTGGGCCAGCAAGAGGTCCGGCTGGTGCTGTTTGGCAAGCTACTCCTCGACGAAAACCCGCGCTGGCCGCTCAAGGTCCGCGACTTCGACGGATTTTTGCTCAAGGAGTCGGGCGATGTCGACCGCGAGCAGATCCCGCCACGCACCGGCTATCACCACACCACCCAGGTGTATTCGCTGAGCGCGTTTTCCTCCAAAGAGTGGCAGAGCGAAGAAAAGACCCGCCACGAGCGCGAATTCGAAAAAGACGTCGAGCAAGCAGGACCGTAGTGGTCGTGATAAAACTGGCTACGCTTCGGCTGACAGGACACCGGCGGCGCTCCTGGCGATGGACCCGCCCGCACTTTTTGTTTCACCAAGTAACGTGGAGTCACTGCGTATGAAATCCGTACATGCACCTGGGAAGGGGACGTTGGCGGTACCCCTGTTCGCGCTCGCGATGGCCTGCTCACACACCCCGACCCCAACCGGCCCCGTACCGTCCAGCGAAACGCTGATTCCGCTGGTCGAGGCCCAGGCCCAAAAGGCGGAGCCCGCCGGCCAGCTCGTCGCGCCGCACTATCTGAGCGCCACCACTGAAGAGGATGGCCGCACCGACTGGAACCTGCCGCTCCAAGAGGGCCAGTGCTACACGTTTAGCGGCATCGGTGGTCAGGGCGTCAAGCAGCTCTATCTGTATCTGTGGGATCAGGCCGAAAAGCGCGTCGCCACCGAAAAGCCAGAGCGCCCGGCGGTCACCCTCCGCTACTGTCCGGATGTTTCGGGCACCTATCACTTGCAGGCGAAGACCGGCGAAGGGTTTGGTCCGCTGGCGGTTGGAGTCTACTCCGTGCTCGCACCGCCCAAAGCGGCCCCACCGCCGCCGCCGCCGCCACCGGTCCCGGTCGATCTGAGCGGGATCATCGACAGCCAGGCCGCCGCCGCCGCTCCGGGTGCCGTGCGCGTAGGCGACTATTTCCGAGGAACCGCCAAATCGGGAAATGACCGCAGTGACTGGTTCACAGTCCTAGAGCCAGGACGCTGCTACTGGTTCATCGGTGCCGGCGGGCCCGGGGTCAAGGAACTGTATCTGTACCTGTGGAACCCAACGCTGCAGCGGGTGAGCGACAACCGTGCCAACACCAGCGTCTCGATGATGGGTCACTGCCCAACCGTGCCAGGCATGTACAAGATCGAAGCCAAAGTAAACTCCGGCAAGGGTGACTACCAAGTCGGCGTCTACATGCGCTAGCCAGCGGCCCCCCTCCCCTTCCCTCCTTGCTCGCGCTCCTGCCAACCTCTGCCCGGCTACTCGTTTTGGTTTAGGTGGTGCTGGGTGATGAGCTTGTACAGGTGCATGCGGTCGATCTGAGCGCGCCGGGCGGCTTCGCTGATGTTGCCGCGAGTGGCCCGCAGCATCGCTTGCAGATATTCCTTTTCAAACGCATCGACGAGCTTCTGCTTGGCGGTCTTAAACGGGACGGTCAGGTCCACCTCGATCGGGCTCTGTTTCTGCGCATCAGCAGGAATCGACGGTCCGCCTGCCCCAAACGGATCTTCATCGGGAACATGAAAAGCGCGCTCCACCGCATTGCGCAGCTCGCGAACGTTGCCGGGCCAGGTGTAGTCGTTGTCACAGAGTCGCTCGGTGATCGCCAGAAGCGTCGGTCCACGGTGGCCATCAGCGAGCCGCTGATAAAAGTGCTCGATGAGCAGGGGAATGTCTTCCCGTCGTTCGCGCAGCGGTGGAATGTGGATGTTTACCACCGAGAGTCGATAGTAGAGGTCTTGGCGAAAGCGTCGCTCGTTCACTTCGGTGGACAGCACGCGATTGGTCGCCGCGATCACGCGCACATCGATGGTCCGGGTCCGCTCGGCACCCACCCGCCGCACCTCACGCCGCTCGAGCACACGGAGCAGCTTGGGCTGAAGGTCGAGGGGCAGCTCGCCAATCTCATCGAGGAAAATGGTTCCGCCATCCGCTCGCTCGAAGGCCCCCCGGTAGTCGCTGACCGCGCCGGTGAAGGCCCCCTTGACGTGTCCAAACAGCTCACTTTCGATGAGGTTCTGCGGCAGCGCCGAGCAGTCGATCACCACGAGCGGCGCACTCGCCCGCAGCGACGCCTGGACCAGCGCCTCGGTCACCGCTTCTTTGCCGGTTCCGGTTTCGCCGGTGATCAGGACGGTGGCACTCGCTCTGGCGACCTGAGCGATACGCGAAAACAACCGCCGCATTACCACGGACTGACCCACGATATCGCCAAACCGTCCCGCTGGATGCAGCGCCGCCCGCACCGGCTCGTCGTGGAGCGCATCGAGCCGCAGCTTGGTTCGGCCCAGCGACACCACGGTTCCCGAACGGAGCACCAAGTCAAAGACGCGCATCCCGGAAACGAAGGTGCCATTGGTGCTGCCGACATCGCGGAGTCGCCAACCAGCCTGGGTGCGGGCAATCTCGACGTGGTAACCACTGACACTCTTATCCGACAGCACCAGACCGTTGTTTTCGCGGGTGCCGATGCGGACCAGCATCTCGTCGTCGCTGTCGCAGTGCTTGCCCGCATCCGGTCCCTCGATCACCGAAACGCGGACCCGTGGAAGGTCGATGACCGTCGATAAACCATTGACTTGTGCCTCGGTTCGCAGCCCCGCTAGCGCATCCATGACGCGGGAACTTATCACAAGGACAAATGCGCGATTGCCCTCGCCTTGCGTCGCGTAGGAAAATGGGAAGTGATCCCGATTGTCCAATCTCATGCGTAAGTTCCCTACGGTGGCGGCGCAGCTTGTGGCGACTTGGCTGTGCTTCGGGCTTGTTTCGACGGTGAGCGCCCAGGTCGACCCCGATCCGCGCAGCCGAGCCCGGGCGCTGTGCAGCCAAGCCGCAGAGGCGCGGACCGCCCACGATTCCGCACGCGCCGAAAAGCTGCTCGAACAAGCCCTGCGGTTGTCACCGGTTCCAGAGATTTCGCTCCAACTCGGACAACTGGCGGAACAAGAAGGTCGAACGGTGGCGGCGGCAGATCACTACCGGCGCTATCTCGATGCGATGGGTGAGTCTCTCGATGAAGCGAGCCGCGTGCGAATCGTCTCCGCTCAGCAAGCGCTGCGCGAGCCGACGGCGGAGGTCGACATCCTGGGTCCAAGCGGAAGCCTGCTCTTTGTCGACGATCACCTGGTGGGGCTCCTGCCGCTGGCTTCCCCGATGATGCTATCGGCCCAAAGCCATCGCTTCCGAATCGTGGTCAAGCAGAGCCGCTTTGAGTCCGATCCGCTGGAGATCACCCCCTCGATGCGGGCGCAACTTCACCTGACGCCGGGCACCTCTGGAACGGCGGTGGCGATCCTGAGCTTGTCGAGTGAGTGGTTGGTGCTGATCGAACCGACGGAGCTTCCGCCCACCCAGCGAGCACTGGTCGAGCAAAGTGTCGCGACGCTGGCCAAGCGCGAGCGAGCGAGCATCTTATCGGCCCAGCGGCTATCACGAGCGATCGGGCAGAAGCCCGCTGGCTGTTTGAACGATCCGCTCTGCCAGCAAAGTGTCGCCACCGAGTTAGGCAGCCGAGCCGTGGTCCGGATCAAGCTCGATGCAGTCGCGGGCAAGTTACACGCCGAGTGGTTCGATGTGGACGGGGGTGGAGTCGCGGCCCAGCGCGAGCGCTCGTGCGGTACCTGCAAAGATGCCCAGCTTCAGCAAGCGGCGGCGGCGATCGGCAACGAACTGCTGCGCGAAGCGCAGAATCATCCCCGGGGCGTGCTCGAAGTCAGCTCACATCCGACCGGGGCGCAGGTTGTGATCGATGGTGCCAACCGAGGGGTGACTCCGTATCAGCGCGCCCTGCTGGTCGGGCGGCATGAGATCAAGCTGAGGCTCAGCGGTCATGCCGACTACGACCAAGCGCTCGATATCCAAAGTGGCAAGAGCCTGACGATCGAGGCGACGCTGAACCCAGGCGCATCGACGGTGGGATCGGCGGATCACGGATCGGCAGCGGTGCAGACGCCGAAACGTCCCCTGTGGCGATATCTGCTCGGTGGCGGACTGATTGCTTCGGGCGTGCTGCTGTCGGGCCTGGGGATCTCGGCGCTCAGCCAAAGCGGAAGCTGTGGCGATCCCACGGCCCCCCCGGAAGGTGCACCGTGCAACTACCTGTACGACACCCGGCGGGTAGGCGGCGGACTTCTGGGAGTGGGAATCGGGCTCACCGTGGGGGGCACTCTCACCATCGCCTGGCCGACGACAGCAACGCCGACAACCACTGGGGCCGCCGCTCTCCGCTAAGCTCAGAAGGACAGGCCTTGCCGAACCGCTTATTGATGAGACTCGCCTAGCGAGACTTGGGGGGATTGCCGATGCGTCGCTTGTTCACGGTGTGCGGGGCGTTTGTCTCCGCTGTGGCCTTGCTGGTCGGTTGTGAGTCGCTGTGGGTCAACTACAAAGTCCCCAACCCCGATAGCTGCGAAGCACCGGGATACGGCTGCTCCATCGGCGAAGTCTGTAACCCAGCCACCCGCAAGTGCGAACCCATCTCGACAACGCTGCTGGACCTATCGACGGACGGGGACACCATCGTCGATGGCTTCATCTCGACGACCTGCCAAGGACCGGTCAGCTATGCGTGCGGCGCGAACATGTTCTGTACCCAGGCACCGCTCGCTAGTCCGCCCCTGTTGAAATTGCACGCCATCAGCGAATCGGACATCTGGGCCGTCAGCAGCAGCCGAGTCGTTCATTACGACGGGAAAATCTGGAATACGATCACCAGTTGCGGTTCCACCGCCGGCTTTGTGGATGTCTTCGCGGCCTCGAACAGTGACGTCTGGATCATCGAAGGCCGCCGCGTCCTGCGCCTGCAAAGCAACGCCATCACCGAGATTCCCATCGCTCTGAACGATCCGAACACCAAGCTGCGCGCCATCTGGGGAGTGAGCGGCAAAATCTGGGTGGTCGGCACCGGCGGCACGATCTTTCAGTGGGATGGCAGCGCCTTTACCGCCCAGAGTTCGGGAGTCAGCAGCAACCTCAACGCCATCTGGGGCCCCGACGGTCAGAACCTGTGGGCAGCGGGCGATAACGGCACCGTGCTCCGTTACAACGGCACCACCTGGACCAAAGAAAACGTCACCGTCACGGCCCACTTGCAGTCAGTCCACGGTGCGTCTTCATCCTCGGTGTGGGTGGTCGGAGCCAGTAGCACCCTGCTGCGCTGGAATGGCACCGCTTGGGTAAATCAGGTGCTGATTCCCAGCACCAACATGCTCAGCATCTCGGTGGACGGAGGCAACAACGGCTGGATCACGACCCAAAGTGGCGAGCTGTTTCGCGGCACAGGGGGGAACTGGATGCTCCACTACAGCGGCCTACTCAGCCGTCCAAACAACGAGGTCTGGAGCTTCGGGAGCAACTCCGCCGTGATGGTCGGCGGCAACACCAAGGCGGTGCGCAGCAAGTGGAATGGCACCGCCTGGAACGACTCGATGGACGAGCCTATGCCCTCTCCGCGAGCCATGGCCGCACTCTCTGTGCCATTTCCGGGTGCGGTGGCGATGGGTCAGGGAATCGATGGCAATACCTACAGCATCAGCACCGATCTAACGACCATCGGTCCACGCCTGCCGATTGGCAATGCCGGTTGGGTAGGCCTGGGGATGTGGATCGATCCGGCCCCCACGGGCTCTCGCCTGGCCTGGGTCGTCGGCAAAGGAGGGCTGGCCTACTCTCTCACGGGTGCCACCTGGTCACCGAGTACCACCAGCGTCAGCGATGATCTCAGCGCGGTCTGTGGCACCGCTTCAAGTGCGGTATGGGCCGTCGGAACGGACGCATCCGGAACCAATGGCCGAGTCATCAACTGGAACGGCATAAGCTGGTCGGTCCTGTCCTCCATGGGATTGACCGGGAATCCTCTCTATTCGATCGCCTGCGCAAACGGCCAAGCCTACGCCGTCGGGAAAAACATGCAGATGCTCGGCTGTACGAGCGCGAGCTGCACTCTCAACAACAACTCCGCGATTGCGGCACTTTCGGGCCAGACCGCCTATGCCATTTGGAGTACCCCCTCTGCCAGCGGAGCGGGTGCGCTCGACTTCTGGGTCGCGGGAAGTGGCGGTAACATCTATCGCTACCAGACTCAGCCCGACAAGGCGACAGCGTATCCATCGGGAACCACGAAGACTCTGCGTAACATCTTTGGCAAAAATCACTCTGAGTTCTTCGTCACGGGGGATGCGGGCACAGTCCTGAAGTGGAACGGAACGGCGTTCTCTGTCGTCAAGACCGATACCACTGCGAGTCTGACCACCGGCGTCATGCTTCCAAGCGGAACCAGCGTCATTGGTGGAGCCTCCGCTGGATGGCTTCATCAGATCCAATGATTTCGCGGTGGAATCACCAGGCTGCCTCGGCACTCGCCAAGAACCAAACAGGAGTCCTCACCCATGATTCGTTCGCTGGTCTTGTCTTCGACTGTGCTATCCCTCGCTGCGTGCGGGGGAAGTTCTGCCTCCATGCTGCCACCGATTCCACCTCCTCCTGGTGTGACCAAGAAGGACGGAGTCACCTATTACAAAGACGTGCAACCGATCATGCAGCGTAGTTGCCAAGGTTGTCACGTGAGCGGTGGAGTCGGACCCTTCCCACTCACCTCCTATGACGAGGCCTTCCAGAACTCCGGATCGGTGTCCTCGGCGGTTGTCGGTCGAAGGATGCCGCCGTGGAAACCTGCTGACAACTGTCAGAAATTCCAGAACTCACGTGCGCTCACCCAGGATGCCATCGATACGATCTACTCGTGGGTGGCAGACGGTTCACCCGCTGGAAATCCGGCAGATGCACCGCCTAATATGACGCCCAATCAGGTCAAGCTCGATTGGGTCGACAGCACGCTGATGCCCAGCGGTTCGTATACTCCTTCGGCCTCCCTAACCACTGACTATCACTGCTTCATCCTCGATCCCAAGCTAGCCGCAGACCGAGATATCATTGGCTATACAAATCAGCTTCGGCGAAACGACCGCAAATTGCTGACTTAGGACGTGGAGGGAACGAAGGAGGGAACGACCATTCCTACCACCTACACCTATCCTTTCGGCTGAAATCGCAGCGAAATCGAATTCACACAGTGTCGCGTGTTCTTTTCGGTGAAGCGCTCTCCGATAAAGACGTGACCGAGATGGCCACCGCAGGCCGCGCACAGAATTTCTGTTCGGCGACCATCCGCATCAGTCAGCCTACGCACTGCCCCCGGAATCTCATCATCGAAGCTGGGCCAGCCGCAGCCGCTATGAAACTTGCTGTCGGAACGATACAGGGGGGCATTACAGCGGCGACACAGATACATTCCTTCCGCTGTGGCGTCCGTGTACTCACCGGTAAAGGCACGCTCTGTCCCTTTTCCTTCAATGACAAACGCTTCTTCAGGAGTCAGCCGGTTCCAAGCCATGGCTGATTATCCCAAAGGCGTTCGCAAGACTCAAGCGGTTGTCACTCGTCCCCCAATCCATCGGTACGCTGGGACGCGATTGGGCGCAGCCTGCTACTCGGTGATTGTTCCCTGTCGGCCGCCTCGATGCCAGGGAATCCCACCGATGTCGTGCGTCGGACTGCATGGTTATTGGCTATGAGGTCGTTCCTGGTGCCAAGCAGAGCGTCCATCACGTCCTGCTCTATCCCGCAGATGCAGCGTTGGCCCAAGCGGCGGATGCCAAGACTCCTGAAGTCGGCTGGTCCTGCTTTGGCGGCCCCGGAATCAAGACCGCCTCGACGATTGGTGGCTGGGTACCCGGAAGTCCGCCGACCAAGTATCCGACCAACACCGGAATCCCCCTTCCCGCAGGCCAAGTCCTGGTCATGCAGGTGCATTACGACAACCATCACGGCGGTGCCTGGACTCCCGATCAGACCAGCGTAAGGCTTCAGTTTTCTCAGACTCCGGTAGCCAAAAGGGCCGCGATCCTATCGGTTCAAAACTCGACGTTTCTACTGCCGCCTGGTGCAACCAACTACTCCGTAGTGGGGAACCTCACCGCTCCGGGGGACGGCTACGTCTACGGACTGCTCCCGCACGCTCACCAGCTTGGCAAACGACTCCGTGTTGAGACGGCCGACACCTGCATGATCGACATTCCTGCTTGGGACTTTAACTGGCAGCAGTTCTACTTTTACGAAAACAATCAGGGAATGTTCGTAAAGAAGGGGACACAGCTCAAGCTCACCTGCGTGTACGACAATCCCACGAGTTCTTCGGTCACTTGGGGTGAGTCGACCACCGACGAGATGTGCCTCAACTATTTCTACACCACTGGTCCGTAAGTCCCGAAATTCCCAGCCAGCTCGACCTCGGCATAAGGCACCGTCCATACCTGCGGATGCGCGAGCCGGTGACCGATGTAGCCGTCATCTCCATCCTCACCAAAGCAGGTGCCATGATCACTGCAGATGATCCCTACGGCCCCCCCGCGCGCGCGCAGTGCATCGAGTAGAACCGGCAGATGTCGATCCAGATCCATGAGCGCTGCCGCTTGGGTTTCGCAACTCTCACGGGAAGCCCCTTTGAGGAACATTTTCGTCGGTGGGTGAGTTGCCGCAGCATTGATAAACAGAAACACCCGCTGCTCTTTGGGAAGGCTCTGCAAGCGCTCGCGGGCGATGCGAAACTGATTGCGCGACGCGAGTGGACTCACCACGCTGGTCTCTCGACTGTAGTGAGACTCCTCAAACAAAGAAGGCAGCACGGCACCAAGGGGCGAGCCGGGATTGAAAAAGCCCGTGCCTCCAAGGCAGATGGTGCGGTATCCCGCCTGTTGATACGCGGCCATCAGCGAGGAGCCCTCTAGCAGCAGCGTGTCTGGTCCTGTCGTTCGGGAGCCCGCAAAGCGCAGCGCCAGCGGACGCAGATGCGGTCCGGGCGAAATCGGCGTGGGAAAGAAGCCAGCGAAAAACGCTTGGTGTGCCGCGAAGGTAAACGTGGCCGGAGTATGGCGTGGCTCGAAACCATTCGGAAGGAGAGCGCCCAGGTTCGGCAGCCGTCCCGCAGCGAGCGTATCGCGGGCCACATCGTAACGGAGTGCATCGAGCGTAAGGAGCAGAAAGTCGCGCTTCCCAAACGCTTCCTGAAACGAAATCATCCCAGCCTCACTTCGCTAAGCGTCGACAGGACAGCAGTGTCAGGCGGTTCCTCAAACCAGCGTGTGCGAAGCAGCAATGCCGTGATGCCTACGGACCGCGCCCCCGCAATATCGGCCACCGGATCATCGCCGATCATCACCGCTGTGGCGGCATCACAGAGATCGACCCCGGCCAACGCCAGAGCATGCTGAAAAATCGACGCATGCGGTTTCGGATTCCCAAACTCTTGGGACACCACCACTGCATCGAGAAATGGTAGCAAACCGACCGTCGCAATCTTGGCGCGCTGTACCCGCGACGAACCATTGGTGATCACGATCTTTGGACCCCGAAAGCCGGACAGAAGCTCGATCGCTCCACTGCGCAACCTGACATGCTGGGGTAGCTCACGCTCAAACTGCGCTCGCGCTTGCGCGGTCGATACCTGGAGCGCGATTCCGAGCCGTTCAAACAGAGCCCGACGAGATCCGCGACCCCCAGCATCCAGCGCCACCAGCTCGTCGATGTCCCAACCTGACCGAGGACTGAAACCGTGTAACCATCTTAGCAACGCAGCGTCTCGATCAATCAGCGTGTTGTCCAGGTCGAGTAGCAGCGCACGAGTAAGCGACATCGCACCCCTTATGCGGCCGCGCCAAACAGCGCGTGAACCTGCGATTCATAGCTATCACGACCGTCGCTGAGCAAGCGTGGTAAGTAGTCTCCCCAGGCATTACACTCCAGCACAAAAGGACGACCCGCTGGATCTACCATGACATCGACTCCCACCGCGAGCTGACCTGGAAAGCAGGCAGCAGCTCGTCGGCAGACGTCATAGACCGCAGCGATGGTCTTCGCCCCAAAGGACTGAAGCGCCTGCTCGGCATCGAGCCGTTTTGCATCAATGTGAAGGTTGGTAATGGTGCCTCGCCCAACCCGAGCGATCCGCTGCGCAACCTGCCCATTGATAACCAACACCCGCAGATCAAACGGACCCGCTGCTGTCCCCGCTTTGGGAATCCAGCGCTGGACCACCGCTCCGTCGCTCAGAATGATCCTGAAGAGCCGGTCAATCGACTCGCGATCACGATAGGAACGGAGACGCTTTTCGTTGATGAGACAACCGTTTTCAAGGCGCGCAGTGGTCGTAAGCTGCTCTCTGTGTCCCGCACAACGATAGGCCAGGATTCCGGCACCGGAGGATCCCCAACGCGGCTTGATGAACACCGCATGACGATCGCGCTGGGTAAGAAACGCACGCAAAGAGTCCGGCGTAGGGGGAGCGGGATAGGTCTCCGGCACCGGCACTCCGGCGGCTTGGAGTCGCTCCGCACACAGCAGCTTGTCGGTCATCGTCAAGATGTGTTCGGTCGGATGCGTTGCGACAAGATGCAAAGTCTCTTGATCGATGGCTCGCAGCGCTTGTGAAAGCCCCGCAAACCACGCCCGTCCTGGTCGCCATTGTCCCGGTGAAAGCACGCCCGCAAAGCCGCCCTGTCGTGCCAGCGCATGCCAAGTCAGACTGTCCGCACCTGGGGATTCCACCCGCAACCAGTCCCCTTGCTGTCCAAGCCCGCGCAACATAGCAGGCTCGGACAGGACGCCCTGCCACGGAACCAACACCGGCGTCGGCAGTCCCTCCTTCCTGAGCGCTGCTACAAAACCGAGGACGCGTTTGTCCTGTGGCACTGCGACGATGACGAATCGACGGGACAGGACGGACCCTCGCCCTGCATCGCGATCGCGGAGCGCGGCGAACGTACCGCACGCGTCAATGGTCATCGTGTAGGGAGTGTCGCCAAACGCCCTACGTTGTCAACTGCTGCCCTCCGAACCAGCGGGAGTTCGCGCCACGCAGTCCTGTGGTCGTTGGCCAACTACCTGAGTTCCTTTGTTGCCGGTTAGGCCTCCGTACAGCCACATGTAGCCCAACCCTCCGACCGTGGTTCA
>CALLYL010000045.1 GCA_937859535.1 uncultured Myxococcales bacterium | reverse complement strand
GCTGCCTCATCTCCTTCAGATTCTTGGTTGGGTCGTTTTGTTAGGGGCTCTTAGTCATGCCATGCGCTCCGCTCGTCATCTCATGCGCTCCGCTCGTCATGCCATGCGGACCCTTCGTCATCCGGTGCGCTCCGCTTGTCATGCCATGCGGACCCTTCGTCATCCCGTGCGGAGTCCTCGTCATGCCATGCGGTGCCCTCGTCATGCCATGCGGACCCTTCGTCATCCCATGCGCTCGACCTGGGTGGTTCGCACAATCGCCGTGGCGGGCAAGGTAGGCGGGCCGAGGCGGCTACGACGCCTCGTTAGAGAGTGCCCTACCCTAGCGATCATCGGGGAAATTTCCTTGTTATGTCGCAAGCTTACCGGATCTGGCTTTTAAGCATGGCTGTGCTTTTGATACCATGGGATGTTCGTAGAATATCCACGCAGCCCCGGGGAGGAGCTTTATGAGCAAATGGCAAATCGTTAAAGACAATGCTGCGCTAAGCCCGCGACCGATTGCGCCGGGCTCGGCGATTTCTGTTCCTGGGGGACGTGTGACGATCGATCAAATCCAGGAAGCCATTCGTCAGAAGCCATCTCTTAACATACTTAATCTCATTGCCAATAGAAGCATTCCCCACAGTAGAGAGCGGAACCTTGAAACGATAAAGACAATCGCACAGAAGCGGCTTCAACAAGCAGGTAAGGGGTATAGACCAGAGGATGTAAATGATTATCTTCATAACCACAGAGCTATGCTGATTTCCGGGCTGGGTGATTTAGATCGAAAACTGGTCGCTGATGATTTTTTCAATGACCTATCGCCTCTTGATAGTAGGCATAGTACCCTATTTAGGGAAAGTATGTCGCCTATCAGTCTTGAATTATTGACATTGTTCACTCTTGAGGTAGGCAAGTGGAGTGTATTTACAGCGGATGTGCTGGACCAAGCGAGAGCAGCATTCCTTGATTTCAAGACCGTGGTCGAGCAGCAAATTAGTGACGACAATTTCTGGAAACGAGCCTTGTGGTTTTGCGCTCGTTTGGCAATCGGCATTGTGTTTGGTGCGTTCGGCATGGGATTTCTCGGCAACCTGGCAGGCGGTTTGGTCGCTGATTGGCTGGGGGAGGTCAGTGATAATGATATATTCATTTTCAACGAAGGTGGTTACACGCAGGGAATTTCCGGTGATGCGTACATAAAAACGGCTCTCCCTGATGCAGTAAAGGGAGGGGTTGGGGATCTCGGCGGCTGGGTGAAAGACACGCTGTGGGATGCGGCCAAGTGTGACTCCCAGTTTGGCGGCGAGGAACCCCTCAGTATGATCGATCAGCTCAGGACCATGATCCTGAAGGTCTTCGCAAAAGTGTCGGAACAGGGGCGAGATGATCTACTGCGCACGCTGATGGTTTTCAAAGAGCGATTCCGGACCAACGTTGCTTGGGCGGTCTGTTTTGAACTTTCGAAAGCTGGAGCCCCATGTATCGATCAAGATCTATTGAGGGCACTCAAGAGCTCTGTGGACGTAATCAAAAGCCATTCGAAGCAATCACTATTGATCACAGTAGGTTGCCCATTTGACCAAGTCTCAGCCCAGGCAGTCCGTGAGGTTATCGAGAAAGTGTATTGGGCGTTGTACCTTAAGCAGCGATTGCAGGGATCTGAGGCAAAGTCCTTGGGAGATCCAATTATTGAGAGACTCGTTCAACTCAAAGTTGGTGTTCGTCGCGATAAATTTCGAAATTTCGGTCGCACGAAGGGATTTGAGCAAGAGGAAGAAGCTACTATTCAGGGAATGGCATCCATACAGGCTGGTCCTGACCGAGCGAGTAGGGACAAAGCTCGTATGGATCTCAAGACTCAAGAAGGGGCCATTCGATACTCGTACTGGGCCAAAGGAGAAGAAAACGACAAACAGGCTTTGCAGTGGGCCAAGACCTTCTTGAACGTAAATCCGCTGGAAGCAGTGTTCCGCGTCAATGGAGATTTTGCTAGGGGAACTGCGGCTGGACGAGTGGACCCAGAAGCTTGGCAAAAACTGGTTGATCGGTACAACTCGGCAAGTGCTCAGCTCAAGGCTGCGCTCAGGGGAGTTGCCTAAAAAGGCGATTTTCAATCAAGACGACACACACGCCTAATGTCCGTCCGCTGCTTTGGCGGCTTCTAGGGTAGCGGCTTGGTCGAGGCGGCCTCCGTTGAAGAATAGGTTCAGCACGATGGCGCTCACCGCGGCGAGCAGGATGCCTGACTCCAGCAGGGGATGGAGCGGGGTCGGCATGTGCTGGGTCCAGCGCGGGGCGGCGAGCGGAATCATGCCGATGCCGATCGAGACCGCGACGATGTAGAGGTTGTGTCGGTTGTGGGTGAAGTCGACCTTGGCGAGGATGCGGATGCCGGTGGCAGCGACGGTGCCGAACATCACCAGGCCCGCGCCTCCCAGCACGAACTGCGGTACCGATTCGACGAGCGCGGCCATCTTCGGCAGGAGCCCGAGCCCGACCATGATGAGCCCTGCGGCGACGCACACGTAGCGACTGCGGACACCGGTGACGCTGACCAAGCCGACGTTTTGGGAAAAGCTGGTATAGGGGAAGGTGTTGAAGATGCCACCGAGGAACGTCCCGAGTCCGTCGGTGCGTAGCCCTGCGGTGAGCTCGTCGCGACTGAGGGGCTTACCGACGATGTCCGCGAGCGCCAGAAACATCCCGGTCGACTCGATCATGACGACCACCATCACCAGCGTCATCGTCAGGATCGGAACCAGCGCAAAGGTCGGCCTACCAAACGCAAACGGTGTCACCACGTCGACCCAATGGGCCTGCTGGACGGTGTGAAAGCTCATCTTGCCCAGCGCTGCCGCCACCGCAGAGCCCGCGACGATGCCGAGCAGCACCGAGATGTTGGCGAAGAAGCCTCTGCCGTACTTGGCAATCACCAGGATCGCCGCCAGCACAAATCCCGCGAGCGCCAGGTTGTCGAGCGCGGCGTAGTCGGGCCTGTCCGAGGTCGCCGGTCCGCCCATCGCCCAGCCAATCGCCACCCGCATCAAGCTGCTGCCGACCACAACGATCAGCGTGCCAGTCACCACCGGCGGAAAAAACCGCAGCAGTCGCCCGACGATCGGGGCGATACACATCGACAAGAAACCCGCGCCGATGATGGTGCCGAAGATGGCCTGCGCTCCGGCAGGTCCGGGATGGGCCGTCGCCATCGCGACCATCGGACCGACCGCCGCGAACGTGACCCCCATCATCACCGGCATCCGAATCCCGAACCACCGCGTCACCCCGAGCGACTGAATCAGCGTCACCAGCCCCGAACAGAACAGGTCCGCCGAGATCAGCTGGGCCACTTGCTCGGGGGAAAGCCGAAGCGCCCGACCGATGATGAGCGGCACCGCCACCGCCCCGGCATACATCACCAGCACATGCTGGAGGCCGAGGGCCCACAGCCGCTCAAGTGGAAGTCTCTCATCGACGGGATGAATGGTTGAGTGGCGCATCAGCGGCTCCTTCACCAGCCACTACATACCACTCCCCAAACCCCGACCCCGTAGCCGTGGGGCCGACCGGAGGTGCTTTTTTTCGAGACGCCCCCGGCTCGGAAAAAAGTACCGCAGGGAAGGGGGGCCCCACGGTGTTGATCAAGCAGATGGACTCCTAGTGGTGGAGTCGGTTTAGCATCGGAGGATCTGTTAGGAGACGCCCCCGATGAGAAGAATGAACTTGCTTGCCGCTTGGGTGGCCAGCGCCGCGCTCTGTGTGTCCTGTTCGCCCACCGATGGCTTCGACGGCACCCCGCCCGTCCAGATGCCGCCCACGCAGTCCCCGGCGATTGCGATTCGGGTGCTGTCCAGCCTGCCGCAGTATGTCTCCGGGGGCGATGCCCGGGTCGCAATCACCGCGCCCAGGGCCGAGATTCCCGAGCTAGAGCTGTGGCTAGACGGCACCCGGGTCTATCTGACCCAGCAAGTCCAGACCGATACCGGCCTAGAGGGGATCATCGGCGGGCTCAAGCTCGGCGAAAACTACCTGGAAGTGCGGCACTCCTCACGCGGGCGCGAGGCGTCGGTGGTGATGAAGAACCATCCCATCATCGGCCCGATGTTTTCGGGTCCGCAGCAAGAGCCGTTCGTGTGTTCGGTGGTGACGGATCTCGGCAAAGAGCCGCTCGTCGATACCACCGACCCGAAGTACTACGCGGTGAAGGATTCGGGCGGCAAGACGATTGGCTATAGCAAGAACTGCTCGATCGATTCCTACGTCACCTACTACTACATGCCGGTCGGCAAGTTCAGCCACCGGGACTATAAGCCGCTGCCCACCGACGGCTCTCGCCCCACCGACATTGCCAAGACCAAGCTGATGGATGGTCGCGAGGTCGACTTCATCGTCCGCTGGGAACGCGGCACCATCAACCGCTTCATCTACCAGTACGTGATGCTGGCTCCGTTTGGGGAAGACCCGAAAAAGCCGGACCTGAGCCTGTGGAACAAGCGGCTCGTCTATCACTTCCAGGGCGGCGTCGGCTTTGGTCACTACCAGGGCGGCCCAGATACCCGTGCCGGTCTGGCGTACGTGATTGGCAAGGGCTACGCGATTGCCCACTCAAGCGGCAATCGGACCGGGGAGCACTACAACCTGATCCTCGGTGGCGAGACGGCGCTGATGACCAAGGAAGGCTTCATCAAGCGCTATGGCGTGCCGCTGTACACCGTGGGAATCGGCGCCTCAGGAGGCGGCATCCAGCAGTACGTCTATCCGCAGAACCATCCCGGCCTGATTGATGCCGCCGTCGCGCAGCAGCCGTACCCGGACATGGTCGGACAGATTCCTCACATCGGGGACTGCGAGCTGCTCGAGTACTACATGGACGTCACCGATCGCGGCAACCCCAAGTGGACGAGCAGCATCAAGAACCGCAGCCTGCTGATTGGCCTAAATGGCGAGGAGACGGTTCCGAACCCGTTCTACTCGCTGCAACCGGCGCTGCCGAACGTCAAGATGGCCAAGGGCTCGACCGAGTGTCGCAAGGCCTGGATGGGGCTGACGGCGGGGGCGATGAACCCGCACTACGACGCCGATGACATCATTCCCAAAGCGGCGGCGCGGATGAACCTGGCGGCGTTTGGCCCCATTTATTGGGGACACTTTGACGACGTGCGCAACGTGTACGGAGTGGGGCCCGATGGCTACCCACGATCGACCTGG
>CALLYL010000044.1 GCA_937859535.1 uncultured Myxococcales bacterium | reverse complement strand
TCGACAATCCGAAACACCCGCTGAAGTCCCGGATCCCGAGTGAGCATCCCAAAAAACGGCGGAGGTGAATCGAACGACGGAGGGACTCCCATTGACTCATCGGGATTTCGAAAGGGCTCGCTTGGCGACTTCATCAGGTGTCCTGTCTGCGCCTAGCTTATGACAAAAGCATCACGACAAGTGCAGATTTCCGTCGACGAGTTTTCAACTTGATCTGCCCCTTCACATGCTAGGTTGCCGCCATGATACATCGCGTAACCAAACGAGTCCCACTGCTGGCTGCGCTGCTGCTTGTGACGAACGGAACGGTCGGACTGTCTGGCTGTTCGCCCTCAGATGGCAGCGATAAGGCAGACCCTCCCTTCGATTCCTATCTGGGCGATCCAGACTGTGATGCCATCCTGCCAGGGTTTACCTATACCAAGGAGATCGGCGGGCTCCCTCCAGGTTGTGCCCTACCATGGCCATCGAACCTGTACCTGAAGGAGGATGCCACCCGGAAGACCGGGTACACTCTTCAGTTTGGGAGTCACTCGCTTCCGGAAAACAAACAAGGACTCTCGATTGATTCGGGGACGTACCGCAAGCGCGATGGCTATAGCGTGGGAACGCCGCTTCTGCTGGTGATTCCGGGACTCGATCTGACAAAATTTGCGTCGGAAGATCACATCGAACGCTCGATCGAAAAGGACGCCCCGCTGCTGCTGTTCGAAGTATCGGGAAGCACCGTGCGTCGGGTTCCCTATTGGGTGGAACGCGACTCACTCGATCAGGATTCGAGCCGACCGACTGTGTTTGTGCGGCCCGCAGAGATCCTGAAGGAAGCGACCCGTTATGTGGTGGCGCTGCGCGAGATCAAAGACCAGAGCGGCAACGTGATTCCGCCCTCCCCTGCGTTTGCACGCCTCCGCGATGGCAAGACTGCCAGCATTGCTGCGCTGCGCGATCGGCAAGCGCGTTTTGATAAGACGTTTTCCTTCCTCGAAGGACAAGGAATTAGCAAGAACTCTCTCACGCTGGCTTGGGAATTTCACACCGCCAGCAGCGAGTCGATGCACGGCGATTTGCTGGCGATGCGGGATGATGCGCTGGCCCGGGTCGGCGCGAAGGGTCCAGAACTCACGGTCGAAAAAGTGGTTGAGTATGCCAAGACCAATGATGGCAGCGGTCGGCCCGTGGATCAGTACATCGGTATCGAAATCACCGGCACCTTTGAAGTCCCGAGCTACTTGGACGTCATCAACATCTCGGGCTTTGCGGGCTCGCTGCTTCATCGTGATGCGAAAGGAAAACCGACGGCACTGGGAACCCGCAAGCCGCGCTTCTGGATCCGCATTCCTCACAATGCCATCGGCGGTCCGCCGCACGGTCTAGTGCTCTATGGACACGGACTGCTGGGTGAAGGAGATCAAGTTCGCAGCGGCTTTAACAGCAAGATCGCAAACGACCACAAGCTGATCTTCTTTAGCGCCGATCTGACGGGCATGGCGACGGAAGATGCGGTTCCTCTGCTGAGCATTCTTTCGGAGCTTAGTCGATTCCCTTCGCTTGCAGATCGACTGCAGCAGGGACTCACAGAGTGGGTGCTGCTCGCTCGTTCGATGCGGGAACGACTGGGTGAGTTACCGATTGCCGTTAGTAAGAAAATCCAGATCAACAAGTCGGAGCTGTTCTATTCCGGCATCTCCCAAGGCGGAATCTTCGGCGCGTCGTTCATGGCGATCACGCCCGACATGACCTACGGACATCTCGGAGTACCTGGCAACAACTACAACACGCTGCTCCAACGCTCAGAAGACTTTGCACAGTTTGCGCCAGTTGTGGCCTCTGCGTATCGTGATCCGGTGAATCAGAATCTGGCGCTAGCGACGATTCAGATCCTGTGGGATAGCACGGATCCGGTGAGTCATCTGCGGCATCTCTCTGCGGAGCCTTTCCCTGGCAACCAGGCGCACCATGTCCTGCTCGCGCCAGCCAAGGGAGATCATCAAGTCGCGGTCATCACCGATGAGATCGCAACTCGCGGAGGACTGGGAATCGCTCTTATGGAGCACTACGACAAGCAACGCAAGGTGGCGCTGGTCAACGAACAGAAGTACCCGTTTAAAGGCTCTGGCGTCGTGTTGTATGACTTCGGAAACCCCTGGCCGGCACCGGGCAACCTCCCCCCAAACGACATGGTCGAAGATCCCCATGAAAAGCCGCGCCGACAGGACTCCCACAACCTCCAAATGGTAACCTTCTTCCGCACCGGCCAGATTGTGGATGTCTGTGGCGGTGATGGCTGTAGCCCCACATTTCGGACAGAGACCGCCAAGTAGCACGCGCTTCAAGCGCTCGGAAGCCCTCGGCGCTGCCCCCCTGATCTGGTACGATCACGCGCATGAAGTCGTCCGTGATCGCGCCCCCTTCGGCTGAGGAGTCCGCCGAGGACTCTGCACTGTCTGATGAGCTTAGCTTTGCCCCCGAAAGTACAGCAGAAATCGTGACCACGGGCCCGTCCGCAGAAGGTCCGGCACCCTGGAAAGTCCTGGTGGTGGATGACGAACGCGAGGTCCATGCGATCACGCAGCTTGCAGTCGGTGGCCTGTCACTGGATGGCCGGCCGATCGCACTACTCGATGCCCACAGCGCTGACGAGGCGAAGGTCATGCTCCACCAGCATCCAGATGTGGCGCTGGTGCTACTCGATGTGGTGATGGAGCGGGAGCACGCTGGGCTGGAGCTGGCTCGCTGGATTCGCGTCGAGCTGAACAATCGGGCCATTCGAATTGTGCTGCGAACGGGACAACCAGGAAGCGCCCCGGAGCAGCGCGTCATGCTGGAGTACGATGTCAACGACTATCGTGCAAAGACCGAGCTTACCGCGCAGAGACTGATCACCACGATTCTGGGAGGTATCCGTTCCTTTCGCGACATCTCGATCATCGAAGGACAGAAGGTCGGTCTGGGTCGAGTCATCACTGCGACGGCGTCTCTGTTCGAACGCCAGAGCCTCGTGTCGTTCCTCACGGGAATTCTCACCCAGCTTGTGGGACTCTGTGGGCTTCGAAAAAATGCTCTGTTTGTGCAAGCGGATGGACTCCTGATGGGATGGCCCGAAGGAGATCCAGTGATCGTCGCGGGAACTGGACGATTTCACGACATGATTGGATTGTCGATCACTGACTGTCTCGATCTCCGCCTGATCTCCGATCTATCGCTCGCAGTAAAACAGTCTCAGCCCATTCACCGCACCCACTACAGCATCTATGGGCTGACCCAAGCGAACGTCAACCTCAGTGCTGCCGTCTACATCGAGACCAGTGGAAGAAGCAATCGATGGGAAAGCGATCTGGCCGAGCTGTTTTGTCGCAACGCATCGATGGCAATACAAAACCTACAGCTCCATGAACAACAGTTGGCGCTGCTCCGGGCCGTCGAGCGCTTTGTCCCAACGCGACTCCTAGACCTACTGGAAACCAGTGATGTGGTGCAGGTCAAAGTCGGTCAGCATGTCCAGCGCGAGATGACCGTAGTCTTTGCCGATCTGTGGGGATTTACTTCGATTGCGGAGCGCCTGTCTCCACAGGAGACGTTTGCCTTCCTCAATGATTTCTTTGCGGCTCTGGTTCCGGCCATCCATGCCCATGGTGGAGTTGTGGACAAGTACATGGGCGATGGCATCATGGCGCTGTTTCCAGGCTCAGCAGAAGATGCGGTGCGAGCAGGTCTCGCGATGGTTGAATCCACCCGCAGTTTCACGAGCAGACGTCCGACGCTTCCGTTTACACCACGCTTGGGGGTCGGTGTTCACAGTGGCCCGATGATCTTGGGATTGCTTGGTGCCGCAGATCGAATCGACTTCACCGCGATCTCGGACAGCGTCAACATTAC
>CALLYL010000043.1 GCA_937859535.1 uncultured Myxococcales bacterium | reverse complement strand
AAGAGGTCCGGCTCAAGTACCGCTATCTCGATCTGCGCCGTCCCAAACTCCAGAAAAACTTCCAGCTTCGCAGCACGCTGTATCGCGCCACCCGCGATTACTTTCACAGCAACGGATTTTGGGAGTTCGAGACTCCGTTCATGGTGAAGTACACGCCAGGCGGAGCGCGCAACTTCCTTGTGCCGTCACGACTCAACCCTGGCAAGTTCTATGCGATGGCGGAGTCGCCGCAGATCTTCAAGCAGCTCTTCATGGTCGCCGGCATGGATCGCTACTTCCAGATCGTGCGCTGCTTCCGCGATGAAGATCTCCGTCAGGATCGTCAGCCGGAATTTACGCAGATCGACGTCGAGATGTCGTTTGTGACCGAAGAAGGAATCCAGACCATGATGGAGGGTCTGGTGGCGCGAATCTGGAAGGACACCATTGGCGTTGATGTGCCGCATCCGTTCCAGCGAATGAAGCACAAGGAAGCCATGGGCTCCTATGGCGAGGACAAGCCCGATCTGCGGAACCCGCTGAAGCTCCATGACATCACCCACGTGGTGAAAGCGCACGATGGTGGCGGCGTGCCGCTGTTCAAAAGTACGGTCGATTCGGGCGGCATCGTCAAGCTGCTGCGCATTCCCGGGGACGCAGCACAGAAACTGTCGGGAACAGAGACCCGGAAGCTCGAAGACTCGGTCAAGGGACTCGGTGCCAAAGGGTTGGGAACGGCACGGCTTGATGCGCATGCAGCGACGGGAATGGCCGCGCAGTGGACGCAGTCTCCGTTTGCTAAAACGCTGTCGAATGAGCTGCGCGAAGCGATCGCCAGCGAGATTGGTGCGACTCCTGGCGACCTGCTGCTGTTCCAGTTTGGGAGTCCCAAGCTGTGCAACACAGTTCTGGCTTCGCTGCGTCAACAGATGGGCAAGCGTCTCGAACTTATTACACCTGGATGGCGCTTCTTATGGGTGACTGACTTCCCCATGTTCGAACTGGCTGACGGTGACAAGTGGGTCGCAGCGCACCATCCGTTTACTTCTCCCAAGCCCGAACACGTCGAGCTACTCGGCAAAGACAACGGACAAGTGCTGGCTCGCGCCTACGATCTGGTCCTAAACGGCAACGAGATCGCAGGTGGTTCGATCCGCATTCATCAGCGCGAGGTGCAGGCCAAGGTATTCTCGGCGCTGGGACTGACCGAGGACGACTTCCGCGCCAAGTTCGGATTCCTACTTGATGCCTTCAAGTATGGACCGCCACCGCACGGTGGAATTGCGTTCGGCGTCGATCGCTTGGCGATGCTGCTGACCGGAGCAGAGTCTCTGCGTGACGTAATCGCGTTCCCGAAGACGCAGCACGGAACCGATCTGATGAGCGATTGTCCGACGGAAGTTGCTGGAAAACAGCTCGAAGAACTGTTCATCCGCCCCGCCCCTCGCGTTTCCTAGCTGCGCTCTCTGGGTCCAAACAGGCGGAGGATCTCGATATCCTCCCGCAGCGCAGTCGCCCCGTCATAACGAACTCCCAAGTCCAACCGCAGGTAGCGCTTGTTCTGTTTGGGTGCACCAAACAGCACCAGACAGAGCTGATGCTCGCCCTCGTAAAAGAACCCCTCTTCATCGCGATCGTGACCATGCACGATCACGCGCAGATCCAAACCTGCGCTGGCCGATACGTTGACAAGCATCTGTTTGGACATCTCATTAGGCTGTCCATAGCTGGTCAGTAGCGTCTGAAGAAGCCGTCGCTGAGCCACCGTACAGAGCCTCACATCGAGGGGCAGTGCATCCAGCGCTGAAAGGTTGGTCAGCGCTACATCCGGTGATCCGTGACACATCAGAACCCCGCACGGTGCGACCACGGCCAGCAGCGCATCTGCTAGAAACTGCTGAAGCCGCGTTCTCTGCTGTGGACTCAGTGTGTTTTCTAAGGCGACCACCTCATCGTCATAAAACTTGTGGCAATGCGGACCCCCAACATGTCCGTGGTCGTGATTCCCAAGCACAAAGTGCACGTGCCCTGGATGGTTCCGCTGACACAACGCAATCCGATCGATGATTTGCATCGAGCCATCGGGATAATCGTATAGATCGGGCCGTTCCTTCCGCGACTCCGCATCCGGTGCGTGAACCACGTCCCCTAAGATGATCCAGTGCGTCTCCGGCTCGTGCTCACGCTCGAACAGAAAGAGCCGCTCCATCGCCAGATGATCATCGAGGTTGCCGTGTACATCCGTACTAACCAGCGCCACCCCTTGCTGTGGAAGAACCACATAACGCTGCACCATCAAACCATTGTAGCGTGGCGCAAACGGTCATCGAAAGGACCATCATGTCTTCCGAAACAAGTGGAGCGTCGTCGTCGAAATTCCTGTGGGCAGGACGAGTCACCAGCGCCATTCCGGTGATAGCGCTGCTGGCCAGCGGTTTGATGAAGCTCTCCAATTCCGCGCAAGTGGTCGAGGGATTCGCGAGCTTCGGTTATCCGCAGAAACTGCTGCTTCCGATCGGGCTCACTGAGATCCTGTGTACGATTGTCTATCTGATTCCGCGCACGTCGGTCCTGGGCGCAGTCCTATTGACCGGTTACCTCGGCGGAGCCACCGCAACTCATGTGCGCATCAGCGAAGCATTCATTCCGCCGGTCATCCTCGGAATCATGGTCTGGGGGGGACTGTACTTCCGCGACTCCCGACTGCGGGCACTGTTGCCACTGCGCGGCTAGAACGAGTTCTTCCTACATTCCCAGTTCAGCCCGGATGGGATCACCAGCTTGTCCTCGCTATCCGGTGGCTTGGGTTGCGATGAATTGGGAGTGATACTGCCCGGAATCAAGCCGCCTGGGACCAGCGCATCTTTGTCCGCAGACATCGGATCGCTCAGCTTGGTCTTTTCTACGACGCCCTTCACATACCAGCACATCGTGGCAAGCTCTGCGTCGCTCAGCGTCTCGCCAGGGAGTAGTTTCTGAGTCAGATCTGGCAGTCCGTTTTGCTCTTTGTCGCGCTGTCCGTTGATGTCATACGGACCCTGGAACACCCGATAGCGCGGGCCCGGATTGCGCGAGCGCGCCAGCTCTTGCATCAAGGCGCGGGTCGCCAGATCGTCGGCTGGACCCTTGGGATTGATCGACACTCCCACGGAAGTATCAGCGGTATCATCGATGTCCATCTCGAACGTGGTGGCGCTATATACGCCTCGATGAATCTGATCGAAAATGCGCGTGTAAATCGGCGTCCAGTTTTCGTAAATCGATCCGATGCAGGTTGGAAACAGCGATCCAGTGCTGTCCTTGCAACCAGACTTTACGTCATTGGCGTACGTCCATACTTTCGGCATTCGAGTCGGATTCTGCGTCATCAATTGATCGATGAGCTTCACCGATCGTTGGGTATTCCCAATGTGTGCGATCACCTCGACGCCGGACTCCCACATCAGTCGGGCCAAATACTCTTCTCGATAGTACTTGGTGCCCGATCCGACCGGATACTCGTAGGTGGGAAGGGTATTTATGTCGAACCAGAATCCCATGTGCCGGACTTCGACCTTGATCGCGGGATTCACGGACTGCGCACCCAGCGCAAAGGCATTCACGGCACGAATAGAGTCCGGATTGATAAAGGCCGCGATGACTCCCAGCCGTTTCCGTCCAGAGGCCGCAACCTTGCCGGCAATGTACCAAGCCTGCTCACGGTGAACCCAGTACGTCGAAAAATTGGGAGTCTGTCCAGGATAATTATAGCGAACGCCGTCATTTACGACCAAAAACTTCTTCTCTGGGAAGAGCTGGCCAGCGGCCACAAAATCATCGCCATAGTCGACGGTATTTCCGACCACAACCTGATTCCGACTCGCCAGATCCTTGACCTCTTTTAGGACATTTCCTGGCGTCAATCCGAACAGCTTCTCTAGCTTCAAGTATCCCAGCGCTTCGCTCGTCGCTTGCAGCGAGTCATTGTGCGCGACCGTCCAGCCCTCCAGGTCACTAGGCACTCCGGTCATCGCAACGCCCACTGTCAAAGGCAAGTGACACTGCTGTTTGAAGCACTGCGCGGGACTTGGGCAGTCCTCGCTTACGTTGCAGCGGATCGAGCAGATTCCGCTTTTGTCATCGAGGGAGATCGTGCTCATCAAACACTTTGCCGCATGACAGTCGCTGTCTGCCGTGCAGCCTTCCCCGATTCCCTTTTTGACACTGGAATCGAGCGCCAGCGAGCAGGAGGATAGTAGGAGCGGAAGTCCTAGCAGCAGTGCCCGAGTGGTTGCAATCAAGTGGGAGGACATCTTCCTCTCCTTCTGCGAAGGTTAGGGAGTCGGGTTAGGAGTCGCTGCCGCAGAAGGCGTCTCTGTCGGCGATGGAGCAGATGGGAGCGGCGCAGTGGGGGCCACCACCGGAGTCGCAGCAGCAACGGGAGGTGTTGGTGTCATGGGCGTTGCTGGGATCACGACTGGCGGAGCGGACGGAGTCTCCACTTTCGCTCCTACGGACCCCGTACTGGCAACAGCCGGTCTGAAATCCATCGCTGCAACCGGTGGCGGCCTATTTTCTACGGCAGGCTTTCGGACTAGCGAAACGATGGTCGTGATCGCAATGGTGGCAACCCCAACCGGAATCAGAATGTCTGTCGCATATCCCAGCCCGCGTACGCGACTCTGGAGAGCCGACAGAGAGCTCGCATCGGCCGGACCAGCATAGGGAGTCGATTGCAGCGTGTTCGCAGAGCTTAGACCCACGATTCCGGTGATGACACCGCCAACAATCAGCGCACCACCGACTGCCAGTCCGCCATAGAAAAGCGGTCCAAGCCGAGACTTTGGTTCGGTAGGAGTTGCCACAGATGGCGATGCACTCACGGACTCATTGGGAGTCACGGACAGAGCCGTCGTCTTCGGCTCTCCTTTGCCTGTTCCAGAGCCGCCAGAGGGGTCGCCCTGACCAGTCTCTGCCGTCGGTGGAAGGTTCCCCGGTCCGCCCGCTGTTCCTGCGTCTGTCGGTGCCTTCTCTTTGGGTGGCCGCTCTTTGACAGGTTTGTTCACAAGATCAGTCTGTGCCTCTCGAAGAAACTGCTCCGCCTTCTGCTTGAGCTCCGGCTTGGCATCCTTTTCTGCCAGGAATTGCTGGTAGTTCACAATGGCGTCTTGGGTGCGTCCAAGCTTGTGTAGCGATCGCCCCAAGTTGATGAGCAGCCACGGCACTGGCTTGCGCCGATACGCCGCTTCATAGGCCTCGAGCGCGCCCTCGTAGTCATCCTTTTTCGATAGCTTGCGCGCACGATTGTAGTGAGCGCGGCAGATTGCATCGGACATACAGGCATCGTTTTCCGACGCATCGTCCTTGTCAGCAGAGTCCGCCGATGCAGTTCCTGATGCCAACACCGAAAGCAACGCAGCCCCACACAGCAGGCTACTCCTCGATTTCGAATTGGGGCTTTTTCTTCTTCTTGTGTGCATCGCCTTTCAGAGCCTTTTGCGACCCCTTTCCCATCGGTATCACAGCGGAAGGAGTCCCTGCGGAGTTCATCTGTTCGAGGGTAACGGACTGTTGCTCATCGCGGCTTAGATCGAGCACAACCAACTTGTCGGCGTAACCAGGGGCGATAATGCGTAGCTCTTGCGTGCCAGTGGTGGCGATCTGCTCACTCTGCCACGGTGTCTTGCCAAGAACTGCACCATCAGAAATCCGCAAGATTTCAGCACTGACCGGAGTCGTCTGAATCTGCCAGTGAACCCGACGCGCTGGCGGCTGCTGCTCGATCGGCATTTTCTCGGGGCCAGCGACCGGATTCGGCATGCTCGGCGTGGCCGTCGGCTTCTGCCATCTCAAAAGGGTCAAGACCCCCACCACGCCGATGATCAGCATCGGGACGACCACCAGCACCCGACTGCGCGTTCGTGCGATCATTCTCGACGACGGGGAGCCGTTTTCGCTGGCCGCCAGGTTCATCGTCGAGCGATGTCCCGCCGAACCCGACTCATCAAGCCCAATCGGACGCGAGGGTGCTGCGGAACCCGGTGTCTGTGGTGTAATCGGGGTCGCCAGCGGGGCAAACATCAGATCGGCTGGCAGCAGGGGACGCACGTTGGCCGAATCAATCGTCGCGGCTTCGAACTCTGCGTCATCGGAGTCGGCAGGATCTGGCTCTGCTCGTTCCAACGACGGCTGCACATAGCCCGCCAGCTCTGTGAGCAGCGTCCCGATACGACGATCCACTTCGACCATCGACGGACGGCTGGCTGGGTCTTTCACCATCATTGCCCGTACCAACTCGACCACGGAAGCCGGCACATACGGTGCGATCGAAGCCAGCGGCGTCGGTTCCTGAAACATGTGCATGCCGAGCAGCTCGCCACCACCCGTCGCTATGAACGGCAGCCGCCCTGCGAGCAAGCGATAGATGATCACCCCGAGCGCGTACACATCAGCGCGATCGCTCACCTCGACCCCACCCTTGCACTGCTCCGGCGACATATACGCTGGGGTTCCGAGGAGAGAGTCGCCCTTGGTCAAGCTCTTGCGAAGGTTGGGATCACGCAGCTTGGCGATACCAAAATCCAGCAGCTTGGCCCGCTCTCCCCCCGCCACCGCCGGGTCCGCAACGAGCATGATGTTGTCGGGCTTCAGGTCGCGATGGACAATGTTCTTGCCGTGGGCAGCGGCCAGAGCGTTGGCAACCTGTCGCGCCGTCGCTAGCGTTGCCAGCACCGGGATCCGTCCACCGAGCTTCCGCATCCGCTGCCCGACTGTCTCTCCGTCGAGAAGCTCCATCACAATGTAGGACGTACCATCGGTGAGTCGCCCGCAGTCGAAGATCTGGACGATGCTGGGATGACCTATGCGATTGGCGGCCTTGGCTTCGTTGAAGAAGCGGGTGACGAAGTCGGGGTTGTGTACGAAATCCGGGCGTAGCACCTTGATCGCGACGTGCCGTTCGACAGCGTCGTGGAACCCTTCATAGACTGCGCCCATGCCTCCTTGGCTGAGCTTGCGGAGCAGTCTGTAGGGACCAAGCCTCGGCTCGGACATTGGCACTAGAACCTCAAGTATCAGCGTATCATTTTGTATTTTGTTTCACAATAATTGGAAGAATCGTAATAGCTACCGCTGCTTGGTCGTCCGGGCGACCCACTTGATTCGGCCGATCCGTCCCGAAATCGATGCCGTCAGAAGGCCGCCGCTGCGCCGATCATGGTCAGCTTGCCACCGAGGCTCACCCACGGTGCCCAGCGCGAATCCGGCACAAAATAGCGATACAGATCGCATGCGGCCGGGACCAGCACCATCAGCCCAGTGCCCCACGACGGTACGTTCAGCGCCCGCGCCATGCTGTTGACGTCGCTCTGCGGCGGGCCAATCGACGCCAGCCCGGTGATGGCATAGCCGACGGACAACACGATGTGAAAGCCGAGCATCCCCTTCAAAAACGGCCGATGATGCTCACGCAGCCTCGGGTCGATGCCTAAGATCAGCTCGGAATACAGACCCTGCATCCCAAAGCCCATCATCGAGATCGCGTACACCTGCTGCGCCGACTGCACTTTCGTTGGCTGAATCGCAAAAAACGGGAACGGCCCTAGCGTCACCTTGCGCAGCTCTGGTTCACTACCCGTCGCTACATCAAGCACCACATGTCCACCCTCATGGACCACGAAGCCCGTCAGTGCCCCAGCGGCCAGCCACAGCCAATCCGTGACCTTGCGAAAGTCGGCCTCCTTCGGTGGTGCCGCCGACACCGATCGCGACAACAATGATATTAGGCATATTAATAGCAACTTTCTTCGAGACCGCACCCTCACCGCTTGTCATGTTCGGGTACGTTAGTCAACGCTTGTCGCGGGCCGCCTAGCTATGGCATTCCCTTGCCCATGGCGCAGCAGTTCTCTCTGTTCGCACAGACTCCGCAACCCGAGCCCGTAGGCCGCAGGGCCGTCCATGCCTTCGACCCGAGTACCCTACCTACTCCGCCCAAGCTCGGGCCCAAGACGCGCTCCTTTGGCACCAGCTCATGGGTCTACCCAGGTTGGGATGGCAGCGTGTATCGCGATGTGAAGGCCTACGGAGCGAGTAGTCGCTTTTCAGATCTCTGTCTGTCCGAATACGCTCGCGACCCGCATTTCCGCTGCGCCGGGGCCGACAACATGTATTACGTGCGGCCTTCTTCTAGACGGGCGCTGCTGCGAAAGTACGCCTCCCAGCTCCGCAGCTTGCCGGAGAAAGTGGTACTGTGTCCAAAGGTCTTTCACGAGATCACGGTCAGCCATTACACTCCTCAACAACAGGAGGAGTGGCGGAAGGCCGATCCGATCAATCCTCACTTTTTGGACCCGAGTCTGTTTCTGCAAGAGGTCGCAACCCCGCTGTCCGATGAACTGGCAGAATCGCTCGGCCCGCTCATCTTGGAGCTTCAGGAAAACGACATCCATGAACCAGAATTCTGTCGACTCCTCGATCACTTTTTGAGCGAGGTTCGCAAAGGCTTTTCCGGTTCCATTTCCGTCGAGCTTCGCACTGTTTCTCACTTCACTTCGCGCTATCTGTCGATCCTCCATCACCACGGCGTGGGACATGTCCTAAACTCGTGGACACGCATGCCACCGATTGCCCAGCAGTTTGCGCGGATGCAAGCGATTCACAGAGACTGGCCGGACTATGTTCTGAGGGCTCTGCTACAAATCGGAATGCGCTATGCAGAGGCCTCCAAGTGGGCTCCCTATGATCGCTTGCAGCAGCGTGCTACCGAGGTCCGGGCCGACATGTTGACCGTGCTACGGAGCCTGCCGATCGAACAAACCGCGTACGTGCTGATCAACAATCACTTGGAAGGAAATGCTCCGACTACCATCGCTGAGCTTCAAGCTGCACTGTTCTGAAGGCGGACTGTTCACTTTGGACTAAATCTTATTTTTTACAGCCCGTGGCTGTGTATTCCGCGCTCGCGCTGAAACAGAAACAGCCCACAGAGAAGCCCGAGTCCACACAGCGCTGCAAGCAGCCACATGCCGAGCGCGTAACCGGACGGATGCTGGGCGCTCGCCTTGGCAAGATCGTTAGACCATCCCAAGATTGCTGAAATCGCCCACACTGCAAGCTGCTGAAGCAGGGTAAGCAGCGCATATGCAGTGCCCAAGCGGCGCTCATCAACCAGATACGTCACCGACGGCCAAAGCACAGCGGGAATCAGCGAAAACGAAACACAGAGCAGGATGATCGGAACATACGGTGCTTGGCTGGGAACAGCGAGCAGAGGGAAGACCGGAAGCACGAGCAGGAGTCCAAGCAGGAGCAGCAGCGCACGATGTCCCACGCGATCCACCAGGATTCCGAACAGCGGCGCGGCCACCATCGCTGAGGTGGGAAGATAGCTCAGGAGGACGCCTGCTTCATCGCGGCCAATTCCGTGTCCTTCGATGAGCAACTTGGCGGCAAAGGACTGAAACGGAAACAGGGCGGCGTAAAAGGCCAGACAGACTCCGGTCAGGAGCCAGTAGCTGCGATCAAAGCTGCGCACCTGCGCAAAGCTGAGCTTGTCCGTGGTTCCTGCTGCGGGCAGTGCATAGCGCCGCTCGGCCCGCCGTTCGACCAAGTAATTGATGAGTCCACCGAGGAGACAGGTTCCTCCGATGAATGCCGCCAACACCAGCGGTGCCCGTGCTGCACCACTCCCATAGACAGAGTGAGCCCACTGCGGAGAACGATCAGCGGCCACGGTTCCGAGCCGTGAAAAGGTCAGGCTGACGCCAAACGCAAAGGAGAGCGCTCGACCTTTCCAGTACCGCGATAGGACCGTGTTGATCGCCACGCTCATCGGCTCGCCGCCCAGTCCGAGCAGGAATCGCCCGAGAAGGAGAATCCCAAAGCTCGGTGCAATCGCTGTGATGATCCCGGCCAGCGTTGAAATCGCACCAAACAGCAGGATCGAACGCTTGGTCCCCATCCGATCGATGAGCTGCCCGCACGTCAGCAGCGCGAGCGCCCCGGCCATGCTGTATGCACCGGATAGGAAGCCGTAGTGAACCTCGCCGATGTGATGGTCGCGCTGCACCAGGTCGGCGACCATTCCGAGCGCGTCGTAGAGGTAGTAGCTCCCAAACAGCGCCCCGCTCACGAGGAGGAGGATCGCCCAGCGATAGGCTGGATGCAGCGCTACAGCAGCACCAGGAGGTTCAGTGGTCTCAGTGGTCGACACGACCCCGGACCTTACCGCAAAGCGTGCGCCATCAATCGATCGAAACCGCGTGTCGGAACAGCAACGGTCTACCAGCGCTTGGCAGGTGCCGAGAAGCCGATCGACAGCTCAGCATTCCATCGCGCCGGACCGTAGATGCCAACGTCACCCGCAGCCTGGAGAAAAAACCACGGCTTGGCGTGAATCCGCACCCCGCCATGCGCGGAAAAGCCAAACCCTTTGGCCTGATATTCGGCCTTGGAATCATCGACCGCGACGCCAAGATTCGTCCAGTACGCGTAGCCGATGAGATCCAAAAACGGCGCGAACACCCAGACCGGATACTCGCCGCCGATCCCAAAGCGCAGCTCATAGGGACGCAGCGATTGCACCGCGACGTTCACGTTTTTGCCATCGAGGGTATAGGTGCCGGTGGCATCGCGGGCTTTGAACGTGGAAAACGGAAAGTCCACGCCGATGGTGCCGCGAACGTAAGAAAACACCGCGTGCAGCTCGTAGCGCAGACCCAGGACCGTTTCAGAGTCAAAGGGCGGACGCACAAACTGCTCGCTGAGGTTTGGGGCAACACCGTTGGTGCTCTCGAACGACGAGTCGGAGTAGCGACGGCCACCGGCCAAAAATCCCATCGACATCTGCATATAGCTACGCGAGATCGTCTCTCGATCGGGCTTCGGAGGAGGCGGCGGTGGACGGTACGAAGAACCGTCATCGACCGGTGCGATCGCCTGCGAGCTCTGCGCCAGTGCGCTTCCCTCGACGACAACCAGACCCAAGGCGATCAGCAAAGCGGGCGGCCCAAGTGGCAGACTACGATGTTGCATGATGTCATCATCGACGAGCGGACCAAATCCCGCAACTGATCGCTAACCGATGATCATCACCTCTCGCTCGCTGGTGCCATCGCGGAATCGGGACAGCTTGCAGCGATCAAACACCGGATGGCGCTTGCCCCCACACAGCAGCTCGGCGTAACAGCGAGCGATGACCGGGGCCATCATGAAGCCGTGGCCGACGAAGCCGCAGACCAGGAAAAAGCCAGGCAGTCCGTCCGGTTCCCCGAGGATCGGCAGACCATCCGGCGAGACATCGTACGGACCGGCCCACTGACGGAGCACCCGCACCTGCGACAGCACGGGCATGACCTGGAGCAGCTCGGCGGACATGTCTTCGAGAAAGCGCAGCCGCGAGCCCATATGAACCTGGCCATCGTCGACATCCGGCACGGTGATGCCGCCGACGATTTCACCACGCATCGACTGCGAAAAATACAGCCCGGAGCTGAGCACGCTCACCAGTGGCTTCAAAAATGGCTTGAGCGACTCGGTGGCAAGAATCTCGTGACGGTGGGGATGATTCGGTAGCTCGATTCCGACCAACTTGGCGACGGCAGGTGACCAGGCTCCGGCTGCGTTAATGATGCGCTCACAGCGAATTTTGCCCTTGCTGGTATGAACGACAAAGGCGTGCGGCCCAAGGACATCGATGCCCGTAACCTTGGTATAGGTATGGATGCTGACACCCAGTTCCGAGGCCGCGTTGGCATATCCCCACAGAAATGGCCAGGGAAACACCACGCCGTCCCTCGGGTTGTAACAGGCGGCGACAAAGCTGTGGACGTTGAGCTCGGGAACGATGCGGAGCGCTTCCTGCGGCGTCAAGATGCGTGTCGGCACCCCGCAGCGGTTTTGCAAGGCCACCGTCCGCTCAAGCTGCGCCAGCTCGGCTTGGCTACGAATCAAGAACAGGTAGCCGCCCTGACGGAGCCAGACGTTCATGCCAAGCTCGCTGGCAAAGTCGCGGCAGATTTCGATCGACTCCTGCATCAGTCGAACGTTCATCTCCGTGGACCACTGCATCCGCACACCGCCGCCATTACGACCCGAGGCACCGCTCGTCAGGTATTCTTGCTCGAGGACGTGGATGTCGCTGCGTCCGCGTCGGGCCAGTTCATAGGCGATCCCGAGGCCCATGATGCCGCCGCCAATGATGACCGTCTCCGCTTCGGCAGCGAGCTGCTTGGCTGCGGCGGGCATGCGTTGACTAGCGCTCACGGTCGGCTCCTTTGCCAGCGGCAAGGACGTACAGCGAAACGGGCATCACAGGTGGTCGTGGCGTAAACGGATGCGGAGCGGTATGTGCTTCGGGCTGGCGCTCCTGCCGATGCGGATCGGCAGCCTGCGCCTTTTTTAGCAGCACGCACGTCGTGACCATGCACTGCTTGCCCTGACACGGGCCCGTGCCAAGCCCGGTAAAGCGCTTGACCTCATCAATATCGAGATAGCCCAGCCCGATCGCCTGCTCAACGTCGGCAAGTGTCACATCCTCACACGGGCATACGATGCACTTTTCGGACATGACTTCCTCGAAGAGTTATCCCTCGGCCTGCGATTTGGACTCGTCTCTAGCGCGCTCGCGGGCCAGCTCGGTGGCCACATGCAGGCCCACACGAGCGCCATGCTCCGCGGCCGCCATCGTTGTCATGGTGCCTGCGACTTCGCCACAAACGAACACCTTCTGGTGCACGGTTTGACCGTCTTGGTCGCACACCGTCACAAAGCCACCCGGCTGACGTAGCTCGACGGGAATTCCGTGCTGCACGAGAAGCTCGCTGGCTGCTATCGGCGGAGTCGCGATCACGATCAAGTCACAACTGACCGTCCGATTCACGCCCCGCTCGTCGCATATCTCAGCTCCTTCCACCCACGTACCACCAAGCGCCCGAGTCAGCTTCACCTGTTCACCATCGATGGTCATCACGGTCTGCCCGCTCCGTCGCAAGGCCGCCACCAGCACCTCCGAGAAGGGGTCACTGCCGACCACCAACGGTCGCTCACCAACGCGGATTCCATGACAAGCCAGCAGCCGGCCAACAGCGCGTCCAGACAGCACACCCGGTCGGTCATTATCGATGAAAAGCAGGTTTTGCGGCACGCCACCCGTCGCATAGATGTAACGATCGGCCGAAAGCTTGTAGAGCGCCTTTTCCGACGCCGCACCGATGAAGCCACGCTGTCCAATCGGCTGTTCACGGTGGTGCTCTTCTCGATA
>CALLYL010000042.1 GCA_937859535.1 uncultured Myxococcales bacterium | reverse complement strand
CCATTCGCCCCAAAAGAAAAAGGCCGCATTCCGTCGTGGAATGCAGCCTTGTGCGAAGGGGGGGACTCGAACCCCCAAGGTGTTACCCGCTAGCACCTCAAGCTAGTGCGTCTACCAGTTCCGCCACCTTCGCAGCGTGAGCGTTCGTCTTGGGAACGAAGCGCCAACAGGACGGTAATTAGCCGCAAACATGGGGCTTCTGTCAATGCACTTTTTTCGGCCAGGGCATCTTTTTGTGAAGATTCGTCCTCATCGTCGCGGCGCAGCGGGTAAGATGCGGCTCGATGTCGGTTTTTCATATCCTCGTCGTCGATAACGATCCGTGGACGGTGAAGATGGTGTCGTCGCTGCTTTCGCGGCGCGGCCATCGGGTGGTGGTGGCTCATTCGGCGAGCGAAGCGGAGTCGCAGCTTGCGCTGTGCTTGCCCGACCTGGTGATTGCCGATGCGCACATGGAATCCGAAGGTTTGGCGTGGCTGTTGCGACTGCAGGCAGAGCTAGGACAGCGGCGACTGCCAGTGCTGCTGCTGGCTGATGATGCTCCGCCGGCGCTGAGGATGGATGCCTTGCGATTGCCGCACAGTGATTTTCTCGACAAGCCGTTCCGCTTCGATGAGTTCGATCTACGGGTTGAGCGGCTGCTGCAAGGTTCGGTGGAAAAGAGCTCTGGCGAGGAAGTTTCTCGGCCGCAGGGGCTGCGCGGCACCCTTGGTGATCTCAGCCTGGCCAGCATTTTGCTGCTTCTGGAAGCCGAGCAAAAGAGTGGCGTACTGACGGTACGACGCCCTGGTGAGGTCGGCCGGCTGTGGTGTGCAGCAGGGCGATTGATGAGCGCTGAGCTATCAGTGACCGGCCTGCGACCAGAACGCAGCCTCGATGCGGTGTCCATGTTGTTATCGTGGCCGAGTGGGGAGTTCGAGTTTGTGGCTGGGCCGGAGCAGCGCGGCGATGACGAGGGGCTGCCGATGACGCAGTTGGTGCTTTTGTTGGCGCAGCGACAAGACGAGAGCGCACGGCGCGATGCGGTGGCCGTATGATGGATGTCAGTAGGTAGCGTGGGATGATGCGATCGGACCTGTGGGCTGCATGCTCTTTCGCCGTGCTACTTTGGCCGAGCTGGACCAATGCTGCCGAGCCACCGGTGACGCCCCCCGCGAAGCCTCCAGCTACAGTTGAAGCGGGCGAGGGCCCGGCGCGACCGTCGGCGGCAGACAGTAGTGAAGCTTCCGCCGTAGCAGAGGTCACGGCCCCTGCCCTGGTCATCCCAACACCGGTGATTTCGACGGAGCGTCGTCGGCGTTTCAATTTGATCATCGCCGGAGTCTCGACATTGCTGGCGGCGTACACTGCCGATCGTCTGCTCGCCCGGGATCTGTCTCAATCGGGAGCAAGCTGGGTACCGCTTGTGGGGCCGTGGTGGATCTTGAGTGAAGAGTCGGCGCGTCCGAATCCCAGCTCGGCGCTACAAGCCCTGTTGGTCGTGGATGGACTGGTGCAGCTCAGCGGACTGGCGCTGACGATTACTGGCACCTTTCTCCGCTACGATCGGGTGGTGCTGCGGTTGCCTTCCACCACGCCCCTCCGTTCACCGCTTTCGACTGGGTCGCCGTAATCAACGCGGACGGTCCTTTACGACTGCTTCGTACTGGCCGCCTCAACTTGGTACGATGATGGGTGGGGCGGCGCGTCGTCGCCGGAGCAACATCACTACGGCGGGGACACCTGCCCAGGAGGGGGACCGTGCAAGTTCGGAGTGCGCAGTATCTGCAATATCTTTCGGTCGGACTGTTGACGCTGGTTCTCGGCTGCGGCGGCGAAACCAACGGTGGGCTCGTCGATGGCGGAGGCAGCGGTGACGATGGCGGCAGCGTTGACGATCTAGGCTCGCCGCCAGACCTGACGGTGGTGCCAGACTGTACCGGCAAGTCGATGTCGATGACAGGCACCCAAAGTCGCACCATTTCCGTCGGCACCAGCAAACGGACCTACATCGTGCATGTTCCTCCAGGCTATGACCCAAGCAAGTTCACATCGGTGGTGTTTGCCTTCCACGGCTTTACCACCCAAGCGACCGACTTCGTGAAGAACATCGGCATCGAAGCGGCCAGCGATCAGCGCAACTTCCTCGCCGTCATCCCGCAAGGCTCGGGCGTGGTGCCATCGTGGAATGCCGGTGGCTGTTGTGGGGAGGCGCAGACCTTCAACACGGACGACGTTGGCTTTGTGAAGACGCTGCTCGCAAGCCTGCGGAGCGAGTTCTGTGTCGACAACAAGCGAGTCTTCGCGATGGGCCACTCAAATGGTGGCTTCATGGTCAACCGGTTGGCTTGCGAGATGGCCGATGACTTCGCCGCGATCGGTCCAAACTCTGCCGGGTTGGTGTTCAGCCCCTGCAAGCCGACGCGCCCGGTGCCGGTCTACTACATGCATGGTGATGCGGACCTGGTCGTCTTCTACGGTGGCGGCTTCCCGCTCGGCTGGAATGGCGCGAAGAACACGTTCGACGGCTGGGGGACTCGCAATAGCTGCACCACGCCCGCCAAAGTGACGAGCCAAAGTGGCAAGGTCACCTGTCAGACCTACGCTCCATGCGCGGCTGGCGCTGACGTGAACCTGTGCACCATCAGCGGGGGCGATCACGTCTGGCCGAGCAGCACCACCGATACCCAGCGCTACGCGGACGGAACCAAGAGCTACCTCGACTTCTTCGCCACTCACCCGAAGCCATAGAGCACATGTCGTACTTGGCGCACTCAACCTCACAATGTATGGTGCGCCCATGTTTTTGGACCACTTGCTTGCCGCGCTGCGCAACCCGCACAGCCAGCTCTTTCAGCTCGACGACGAGCTGCCGTTTGATGCCGATCGCTACCGCGCTCTGCTGTCGGCGGAGACCTGGCGAAGAGGTCGCAGCGGCCAGCTCGACGAGGCGACGGTCGCGTGGGTGTTTCGCTGTATCGCTGACGGCTGGGTCGATGAACACCTCTCGGACATACGCGATGCACTGTTAGAACTGCTGGCGATCCGAGACGCAGACCATCTCGACGCGATGCTGTGTCTGGCAACCGAACTCATCCTCGGCGAAAAGCAGCGACCGCTGAGCGTGGCGGATGAAGAAGCTCCTTTGCTGACGCTCGCGGATCATCAGCTATTGCGGACGACTACGCTGGCAGTGACCGGCGATACCGGAAATCGCACCGGACTGCGTCTGTTCGCCCGTCGCTACGCCATTCAGCTTGGGCTGCTAACGGAAAAGTCGGGAAGCTGGCAGCGGACCTGTCTCGGCGATGCGGTGCTAGAGCTGCCTCGGTTGTACGCCTGGCCACTGCTGCTGTCGTTGGAGACATTGCAAGCGATGGACCCCTACGATCGCTGGCGAGTATCCAGCGAGGCGCTGATTGAGATGCTGGACACCCCAACCTTCGTGGTGCGCACCGCAGACGTGACGGAAGCATCGGGTGCGCGAGATGCGTCGCGGCTGGTTCCCTGGCAGCGAGCGCGACGGCTGTTGCGCTGTGGACTAGTGGAAGCGGCCCCGGTGGGTTCGGGGCAGAGCAGTGAGTGGCAGCGCTGCGAGTTTGGGTTTCGGTTGACCTCTGTTGCGGCCGATGCGGCCGAGCGAGTCTTGCGGACGCCGGAGCATGAAGTGATGCGCCTGGCGAGGACGCTGCTGTTTGAGCGAACCGAAGAGGCCATGAAGCCCTATCGACAGCGTCAGACTCCGACTCAAGTGAAGCAGCAGGCGGCGCATCAGCCAGCGGTGATTGAGCATGCGCCTCCGCCGTTCCTGCCTGGGCAAGAGCCGCCGTCGCTGTCTGACTTTGATGAGCCTTCGCACGAGCTCGATGCGGTCCAATCGGGGCGACTGCTGCGGGTGACGGACCTGTGGGAGCCGAATCAAACGGCAGAGCGAGAGCCGGTAGCGACACAGCCAGAACCAGCGATCGACGTGAGCGAGCCGGTGCGTCCCAGCTCTGGTGGGGAGCGCGGGCCACAAGAGATCGATCTGGGACCGTTGATTCGGCGGGCATGGGGTGACTTGCAAGAGCGCCGGGTTCACTTTTCGCTGCTGGGCCCGACGACACAAGTGGTGGGTGAACGGCGGCTTCTGGTGGGTACACTGCGAGAGCTTCTGCGTGGTGCCGCAGCCAGTGCCCAGCACGGTTCACACAGTCTTGCGCTCGTAACCGTCGAGCTGGCTCCGCAAGAAGATCACATCGTGCTGTTTGTCCACGACAACGGCATCGGGCCGCCGCTGCCGATGTTGCCAAACCTTCTGGAAATGACCGACGATGAGCTGGGCGAACCGAGTGAAGTCGACGGCGAACAGCCCAGCATCCATCGCATCCAGCAGTCGCTGTGGGCGCTTGGTGGGGAGCTGACGCTGATGGCACCACGGCTGGGTGGCACCAGCCTGCGAATCATTCTGCCCCGTAGCATGCAAGACGAGCGCTCCGCCGCTTGACGACGCAAGTCCGTCCTCTTTCGCCCGACCATCCGTCCAACCATCCTCCGACCGGCAGCACACCGCTACGCACTCCGATCCGTGCGGGGTTCGCAAGGTCGCGCTTTTGCATATATTTTTGTGATCCTCACACCACAAAAGTGGGTTCACAAATAGCGCGACCGTGAAGTAAGATGCCCAAGCTTCCTTAGTGCCTTGGGTCGCACAGTGGCCTTGGGAGGGTGAGCGCACGCAGATCAGCGCCAGCCAGGAAGCGGTTTCAAAAAGAGCCGTTACGGAGCCCGCGAACATGGCTGTGTCGCCCATCGAGTGCACCTCGCTACCAGTGTCCGAACCTCTCAGCCGCCCCCGCAAAGTCAAAGACGTGCCTTACGTCGAATTGTTTGGGGGTCGCATCCAGGGAGTGGTGTCGTCGGGTTCGGATGAGAACCGTGTCTACGTCTCGTTTTTCGAGGCTGGCACCGGCATCAACTTCAACTGCTCGACCAACAACAATCGTCCGTGCGGAGGTCTGCGTGGCTCACCGTGCAAGCACCTGGTGCAGTTGATGGGAGAAGCGGTGCTTCAATTTGGGGCGGAGCAGGTGGCTCGCTACCTGAAGCTCTCGGGTGATTTGTCGAAGTTCACTTCGGCACGAGAGATCCTGTTACAGGTGCGCGGCTCGCAAGCGCGGCTTGATGTGAGTCAGGTCTTTTCCCGCTTCCTTTCGCACCTTCGCTACTTCGAGCTTCCCGTCTCGAACCAGCCGATTCCCGAGATGACCTGGTTTGTCTTGGGTTGATCGATCTGGACGCAAAGGAATTCTGTTCATGAGCGATTCCCTACGCATTCTATAGGCTCTGCCCAGCGGAGTGACTGAGTCTGCCGAGGTCATTGCCCAAG
>CALLYL010000041.1 GCA_937859535.1 uncultured Myxococcales bacterium | reverse complement strand
AAGTTGGTCTGTGAGCCGTCGTAGTCGACCCCGAGAGCGCCGCCGACATCTAGGTAGCGCAGCGGTGCGCCCATCTTGGATAGCTCGACGAAGAAGCGACCGGCTTCGCGCATCGCGTTCTTGATCGATCGAATCGACGAGATCTGGCTTCCCAGGTGAAAGTGCAGAAGCTCGAAGCTGTCGAGGAGTCCCTCGTCAGCCAGGTAGCGCATCGCCTCCAGCATTTCGCGGCTCGACAACCCGAACTTGCTACGATCGCCACCCGAGGCTTCCCAGCGACCCGAGCCACGGGTCGCCAGCTTGGCGCGAATGCCGATGCGCGGACGAATGTTGTTGCGACGAGCGATGGTCGCGATGAGCGGCAGCTCTGAAGCCTTTTCGACGACCAGGATGATGTTGCGTCCCAGCTTGCTGGCGAGCAGGGCGCTTTCGACATACTCCTCGTCTTTGTAGCCATTGCAGATGATGAGCGCCTCTTCGTCATCGAGCATGGCGATGACGGTGAGTAGCTCGGGCTTGCTGCCCGCTTCGAGGCCATAGTGAAACGGTCGGCCGTATTCGACGATCTGCTCGACGACATAGCGGTCCTGGTTGACCTTGATCGGATAGACGCCGCGATACTGGCCTTTGTAGCCGTACTCGGCGATCGCTCCGGTGAACGCCTGATTGAGCTCGACGATGCGGGTCTTGAGGATCTCGGGGAAGCGGATGAGTAGCGGCAGGCCGATGCCCCGTTCGCGCACCTCGTCGACCAGCTCTTTCAGATCGATGCCTAGGCCTTGGCTCGTCTCGCCCAAACCGTCGCTTGGGAAGGCTGTCAGGTTCCCAGTTTCACTAATGTCGAAGTGTGAGCCGCCCCATTTGCGGACGGCGTATGTTTCCCGGGAATCGGCGACGGACCAGCGGCGAGGAATCGAACCAGTCGAGTGCATCTTCTAAGAACCCCTTACTCAGTCTGGATCTCATGCGAACCGCATCGCTCGCTGGACCAGATCGAAACGGGCCGCAGGATGAACGCACGTACCAGCGCTGGCAACCAAAAAATGAGTCGTCGGTGATTGTGTCCGTTTCATCCCAAGTTCGCTGTTACAATGACCCAGGCTTTTGAGGCCAAGCACTGTGGGGGACATGATGGCGGATCGGAACACACCGATCAGTGAACACACCGTTCGTGAGGTTGCGCTGGCCATGCCGATTTCGGTGCCAGTGTTTGTCCATGTGGGCATCGAATATTCGTGTGGCGGTGACCTGCGCGTGGCGGATGCTTGCCGACAGGTGGGTCTGACCACGGAAGCGCTGTGGGCGCTGATCGAAGAGGCGGGGAACCAGCCGGTGCCGCACGACCTGGAGTTTTGGCACAATGCCTCGCCGGTGGCACTGATGGATCACATCGTCCACCGCTACCACGAGCCACTGCGCAAAGAGCTTCAGCGGCTGGAATCACTCGTGTCTAAGGTCATCATCCGTCATGGCGAGACCTATCCGCAGGTTCATAAGCTCGGGCGGCTGA
>CALLYL010000040.1 GCA_937859535.1 uncultured Myxococcales bacterium | reverse complement strand
AAGATTCCCGCCGTGGACAGACAGGCCCGCATGGCCATCCGCTTGCGCTTTTCGGGAGAATCGCCTTCGGTGATCGTGATGAAGACCGGCAAAACGGCGATCGGGTCGACGACAAAAAAGATGGCCGACAGCGCCACCACGCCGTAACCGAGCAGTTCCTGGGAACCAGGCATCGAAAGAGACAGCGCGAGCGGCATGCGATTTATCGAGGACGGACCTTAGCAGATGTTAGCGGAGCTGGAAGGGGTAGGTGACGACTTGAGACTTGCTGGAGACGGGAAAAGCCATGCTTTGGACCACCTTGCGCATGCAGGCAAGGAGTCCATGGTCGATGAGGTAGGTCGGCGCTTCGACGCGAACGCCGCTCACCTTACCGGTACGCTGGACCCGAAACGCGACCGCAACTTGGCCTTCGAGCTGTGCATCACCACGGGCATCATCGATACAGCCCAAGATATCGCCCTGACGGGGACGGAACACCGAGTCGAAGTCCTCTTGGGACAGCTCACGATCGGACAGGTGCGCTTCTTCCATATTGATCACCTCGGTGGTGTTGAGCTTGTCCCCCACGGACTGCTGGCGGCGATCCTCGGGCCTGAGCACCACCGTCGGTGGAGGTGGTGCTTCAACCAGGGCCGAATCTGAACCGGGATTCCCTGGGGTTCCGGGGCTCGCGGTTCCGCTGGTCACAGCCTGCGGGGTGCCACTGCCCGTCGCACGAGGACGCCAGCCGCGCTTTTTGGAAACCGGTTGTGGCGGCACCGCTTGGGCGATGCAAAGCTCGGCGACACAGCGCGTTCCCGTCGAACACACCCGGCAGGGATCAAGCGGCTGGGGACGGAAGAACTGATAATACGCACCCCCGCACAGGAGTGCGCACAGTAGGAACCCAAACAGAAAACCGCGCATGCGTCACAGAGTTTCTTAAGTAGGGTTTCTCTGGCAAGCGGGACGACCGCTCCTCGTCGACATGATAAACTGGTCACCACTCGCCGATCCGATGAGCTTGCGTGCCCCCTCACCGAAGAACGTCTCGCTGCATGTCATGGAAGACAGGTTCTTTCGGGCATCCGTGAATCGTCAGGAACACTTTTTACACGTGATTCGCAGCGAGCACGGCTTTGAGTCAGCAGACGAAGCGAAGCAGATCCATAAGCATCTGGTCGCCGCAGTAGAGCCGTACGTGCGCTTTCGGGTGCTCATCGATCTGCGCAAAGCCAAGGGCAATACGAATAACGAAATCGAGCAGGCGATTCGCGAGGTGTGGTTCCCAATGCTGGTGCAGTTTGATCCACTCGCCGTAATTGTCGCGACGGCAACTGGACGACTTCATGTGGCGCGCATGTTTCGCGAGCATGGCTCGAAGGGGAAAGTCTCTTTGACCGAATCGGAAGCGATGCAGCATCTCGGACTGGATCACCCACCGACGTAGTGATCGCTGGGTCGCGAGAAGATTCCCGGTGCTTTTGCGACCCGGACTGGGCGATCTGGCGCTATAGAATCGCTTCCCCATGATCGCGCAGCTTGCCGACGTCCACTTCGGCTATCCCGGTACGGAACTTTTCGAGAGTCTGTCGTTTCAGGTAAACCCCGGCCAGCGGATCGGCCTAGTCGGTCCCAATGGTGCTGGGAAGTCGACGCTGCTACGGCTGCTGGTGGGCGACCTGGTGCCCGATCGCGGTCAGGTGGTGTGTTCACGCGGAAAAGAGATCGCGTATTTGCATCAGTCGCAGGAGTTTCATGGCTCGGGCACGCTGTGGGATACGCTGCTTTTGCCGTTTGCGCACCTGCTCAAGATGCGCGAGGAGCTCCAGACGCTGCACGACCAGATTGCCGAGCTGTCGCATGAGGAAGCGGACGGCGATCGCGGAAAGGTGCTGCTCAAGCGCTACGGTGATCTCGAACACGAGTACGCGCACCACGACGGCTACAACCTGGAAGTGCGGGCCAAAGCCCTGTCGCACGAGCTGGGCTTTGAGGAGTCGGATCTGCATCGCCCAGTCTCGACGCTGTCAGGTGGAGAGCGCGGTCGCGTCGAGCTGGCCAAGGTGCTCCTGGCGCAGCCGGATCTGCTGCTGCTCGATGAACCGACGAACCACCTGGATGTCGAGGCGGTCGAGCACTTGGAAGCACGCCTTCAGCAGTGGGATGCGACGCGGGCATTTGTGATCGTCAGCCACGATCGCTACTTCTTGCAGGCGGTCTGTAACGAGATCGTCGACGTGGAGGATGGTGACGTGGTGCGCTATCCGGGAAGCTACGAGAAGTACCTGGTGGCGCGCAAGGAGCGGCACGAGCTGCTCAATGCAGCGTGGGAGCGTCAGCAAGGGGAGATTGCCCGGACCGAGGACTTCATTCGCAGAAACCTCGCCGGACAGAAAACCAACCAGGCCAAAAGTCGTCGCAAGATGCTCGATAAGGTCGAGCGTCTTGCTCGTCATCGCGATGCCTGGGCCGAAGCGGGCGAGATCGGACTGCGCTTTGCTGTGAGCGAGCATCGGGGTGCAAAGGAATCGATTCGGACCGAGCGCCTAGAGCTGGGCTTTGGCAGTGATCCACCCCTTCTGCGTGACTTTTCGACCACGATTTACCGAGGGGAACGGATCGGCATCATCGGTCCGAACGGCGCGGGCAAGACCACGCTGATGAAGGCGCTGATTGGGCGTGGCCCGCATCGCTCCGGTCAGTGTTTCGTTGGTCCCGAGGTGCGGATTGGCTATTTCGATCAGAAGCTCTCGGACCTCGATGATGAGCACTCGCTGATTGATGAGATCCGCTCGATTCGCGGCGACTGGAACGAAGACAAGACCCGGTCGTACCTGGGGCGATTTCGTTTTACCGGGGAAGACGGCTTCAAAAAAGTTCGGGGTCTGTCCGGCGGAGAGCGGAACCGGCTTCAGCTTGCCAAGCTGATGCTAAAGCCCGTGAACCTGCTGGTGATGGACGAGCCGACGAATCACCTTGATATTCCAGCACGCGAGACGTTGGAAGAGGCGCTGTGTGCGTTTGATGGCACGCTGCTCGTCGTCAGTCACGACCGTTACTTCCTCGATCGGGTGGCGACCAAGCTGTTTCATCTGGATCCCAAGACGGCGTCGATTGATGTCCACATCGGCAACTACAGCGACTGGAAGAGGCGACTGGCTGATGAAAAGCGCGCCGTGCAGGAAGCTGCACAAGAAGCGGCCGCAGCCAAAGTCGCGGCAGCCAAAGCCCAGGCCAAAGCCCAGGCCAAGGCGGGTCCGAAACCTTCCGCCAGCAAACCAGCCGCAGGGCTCGCCGATGATGCCAGCGACAAATCGAAGCGGCTAGCCGAGTACGAGGCAAAGAAAGATCGCGAACGTCAGCGCGAGCGATTGGTCAAGCGGTTGGCCCAAGTCGAAGGCGACATCGCGAAGCACGAAGCTCGGCTTGCAGAGCTGCGGGCCACGCTGTCCGCAGAGCACGGCGGCGACTGGCAGAAGCTGCACAAGCTGGTCGATGAGGAACACGCCACGGACCGCAAGCTCCAGTCTTTGCTGGCGGAGTGGGAATCGCTCAGTAGCGAACTCAGCTAATTTGTGAGTTTTCCTTCCCCATCAGGTATGCTGTGCCAGCTTCTGCCACTCGGGCCCGTCGGTGGCGATCGGGTTCTCGACGGCATTCACACAGACACACCGAGGAGGAAAACTTATGAATATGACGCTTAGCAAGACGATGGGACTCTGTGCGTTGGCTCTGGTCGCCGCATGTGGTGAGCCCGAGCCTTCGGACAACCTGGATCCGATTCTGAAGGGGCAGATCGAGGATGCGCTGGCTCGCTTCGAAGCCGATCCGAGCGCGTTTATGAACGCACTGCCGGAAAAAGCGGGCGCACCCAGCCCGGCATTCTCTGCGGATCTCGTGAAGAGCCGTGCCTTTATCACCGCCAAGAACGAGCGCCGCAAGGATGGCCCCGCTGATGCGCCGGGCTCAAACGATCTGGCGAAGAACCTGGTCGACTCGCTGGCCGTCACCACGCTGGCGGATATGAACAGCATTCGCTCCAGCTCGCTGGCCGAGTCGGCTTGGTCCGATGACTACTGGGGACTGTATGCGGGTTCGCTGGCCAAGCGCTATAGCGACCCGGCTTTCCCGCAGAGCGAGGACTGGAAGGTTCTGACCGACTACGTCCGCAACAAGCAGCCCGCGAACCCCGATGACCTGTCTCCCGCCGAGAAGTACGACCTTCTGGTGGGCGATGTGGGCAAGACCCTGACCAAGTTCAACCTCGATGAGGGCAAGGCCTACTACGCCAGCTCCGGCAAGGTCGAGACGTGGATGGGCATCTGCCACGGCTGGGCACCCGCTTCGTTCATGGTGCAGCGTCCGACCAAGGCCGTTGAAGTGCTCGCTGCCGATGGCAAGACCAAGATCAAGTTCTACCCGTCGGACATCAAGGCGCTGGCGAGCCTTCTGTGGGCCAGCTCGGACCCCGCGACCAAGTTCATCGGCGGTCGCTGCAACGTCAAAGATCCGGTCAAGGACGCAAACGGTCGCATCAAGGACACCGCTTGCCGCGACACCAACGCCGGCACCTGGCACCTCGCGGTCGTCAACCAGATTGGCAAGTCGCGTCGCTCGATGGTCATCGACGCCACCTACGACTACGAGGTCTGGAATCAGCCGATGTACGGCTACTCCTACTCGTACTTTAACCCGCAGACCAACAAGGCGTACTCGACGCTGAGCTACGCCAAGGTCGCGGTCGCCGACTACACCACCGATAAGTTCAAGGCCTACCGCGCACCGGGCACCACCCACATTGTCGGTGTGTCGATGGATGCGCGCTGGACGGTCGAGACCTATCCATCGCACGCCACCACCGACAGCGCGACCCGCGATGCCATCTCGGGCGCTCGCTATTTGTATACGCTCGAGCTGGATTCGACGGGCAAGATCATCGGCGGTGAGTGGCACCAGAACGCGCACCCCGACTTCCTGTGGCTGTCTCCTCCGGGCACCCGCGCCGTGTCCGCCAGCGAGCCGACCGGCACCCAGCCCGCATGGGATGGCAAGACCGCCGTTCCGTCGACCTGGCAGACCGCCGCCCGCACCTCCAGCGTTTACGGCCAGCCTCTCGCCAACGTGGTCGAGTCCCTCGTCAAGATCTCGCGACAGTAACTCGGCTACCTGCTAACCCCCTGGTTCCCGGATGGCGTTCAGGAGTTCCCGGATGGCGTCCAGGAGTTCCCGAATGGCGTTCAGGAGTTCCCGGATGGCGTCCAGGAGTTCCCGAATGGCGTCCAGGAGTGCCCGGATGGCGTTCGGGAGTTCCCGAATGGCGTCCAGGAGTTCCCGAATGGCGTTCGGGAGTTCCCGAATGGC